>NZ_JBNHEQ010000146.1:45478-71004 GCF_050016015.1 Dapis hubbardiae BLCC-M172 | reverse complement strand
GGAAGAAGGAAAAGGGAAGAAGGAGTAAATGTTGAAAAAAAGGAAAAATGATTGAGCCTTCACTCCCTTCAAATAAAGCTATAAAAATATGAAATTATCGGTGAAAAAAACTGTAGGACTTTGGTTACCAAATTCCATTTGCGCTTGGGGAAAGGAGACTAAACCCCTAGGGTCATTTCAGTTTAAAAGGGGAGGGTTTGGAGACCAAACCCCTACGGTAAAATATTACAACATAAGCGCGGATTGCTATAGTTAAAACTGCTGTAAAAAGCGTAAGTCACTAGCATAAACTCGTCGAATATCATCAATTTGGTGTAGCACCATAGCAAATCTTTCTACCCCAAAACCTGCTGCAAAACCTGTATATTTTTCCGGATCGTAACCTACTGCTTGTAAAACATTGGGGTCTACCATCCCACAACCTAATACTTCTAACCATTTGCCATTCCATTGTAAATCTACTTCTGCTGAAGGTTCGGTAAATGGGAAATAACTAGCGCGGAAACGAATTGGTAAATCTCCAAACATTTGTCGGAGGAATTCTTTAATAGTTCCTTTGAGGTCAGAAAATCTTAATCCTTCATCTACTGCCAAAAGTTCAAGTTGATGGAAAACTGCAGCATGGGTTGCATCTACAGTATCCCGACGATAAACACGACCAGGAGCAACAACTCGGATGGGAGGTTCATGTTTTTCCATGTAGCGGATCTGGACTGATGAGGTATGAGTCCGCATTAAATTTCCGTCTGGTAGGTAAAAGGTATCCTGCATATCTCTCGCGGGGTGGTCTGGCGGAGTATTCAGAGCTTCAAAGTTATAGTAGTCACTTTCCATTTCTGGACCTGTGGAGATTGTATACCCTAAACCAACGAAAATGTCAAGGGCACGGTCAATGAGGCCATTCAGAGGGTGAATTTTTCCCTGGGAGCGGTTTACCCCTGGCATACTAACATCTAAAGTTTCCGCTTGAAGTTGGGCTGCAATTTCCGCTGCTTGTAAACTGCTACGTTTTTCGTCTAGGTTGGTTTGGATAGCTTGTTTAACTTCATTGGCGATCGCTCCTACTTTTGGTCGTTCCTCTGGACTGAGTTTACCCATTGCACCGAGAATTTTGGACACTTGACCTTTTTTGCCTAGATAACTAATCCGCAAATCTTCTAAATTTTCTAGACTTTCTGCTATGGCGATCGCTTCTGTTGCTGCTTGGCGTAATTCTTCTAATTGGGTTTCTATATCACTTATCTGCATAATGGGTGAATAATATTTACAATACTTTTATTTTTGCGCAGGTTGAATACAAATTATAATTTGCAGTCTGATTTTATCATTGGAATAGATATTCTATCTATATGATTGTTCTTAATTAGGGCTGGCTGATTAAACCTGAAAGCATTGAAAGATAAAAGTTTTATGCTTTTTAAGGGCTTAAAAAGTGTCAGCTTTTTGGTCGATAGAGCTGCAAAAAGTGAGTATTTTATATCAAATCCTGATAATTATTTGATTAAATATAAGAGCCTTCAAATATAAAAGTTTTAGGCTTTTTAAGTCCTGAAAAAGTGCCAGCTTTTAAGTTGCTCAGGTTCAAAAAGTTAGTATTTTTTGCTCACTATGGTAGAAAAATTAAGGAACTATCCTTTTGACTACCTACTGTATAACTCCCATTTTCTCCTGACTCCTCCTCCTTAAGAAAAGACTTTTGAGCGCAAACCTTAGTTAGTATATCCAAGTCATTCCGACTGGAACGGAGTGGAAGGTTTGCGGAGCATTCCGGAACAGATAGCAATCTCTTATATTTAGGAGATTGTTTCCTATCGTCGCAATGACGACTATTCAAGAGGATTCTATATTACGCAAGAGTTGGGCAGAAACATCACTTTGACAATTCTTCCTTCTATCTCCTCTATAATTCTGCTGACTCCTCCCCTCACCCAACTGATTTTTCCCTATTCCCTATTCCCTATTCCCTATTCCCTTGAACATAAGTCAATTTATCATATGAAGATATATATTAGGTAATACCAGTTTTAAAAAGTATTGCTACATTAAGTTTTTTGCTAGGTAGGGGACTAGAAAGTTTAGCAATAGACAAAAATCAAGACTGAAGAATAATTTTTCCCTATACCCTGTTCCCTATACCCTGTTCCCTGTTCCCTTAAAAAAATGAAAATATTAGTTAGTAACGACGACGGCATTTTTGCCGAAGGTATCCGGAGTTTGGCTAATGGTTTAGCAGCAGTAGGCCATGAAGTTATTGTTGTTTGTCCTGACAAAGAACGGTCAGCCACAGGTCACAGTTTAACATTATATCAACCAATTCGGGCCGAAATTGTCAAATCAATTTTTGATGATCGGATAACAGCTTGGGCTTGTTCTGGTACTCCTTCTGACTGTGTAAAGTTAGCCCTATTTGGCTTATTAGAAACTAAACCAGATTTAGTATTAGCAGGAATTAATCATGGCCCAAACTTAGGAACAGATATTTTATATTCTGGTACTGTTTCTGCTGCTATGGAAGGAATAGTTGAAAATATTCCTAGCATTGCCTTGAGTTTAGGCAGTTACACTTCTAGAGAATTTGAAGTTGCTGTCAATTTTGCTCAAAGTTTCGTGCAGAAAATAGAAAACCAACCTTTACAAAATTTAATGTTACTAAATGTAAATATTCCAGCAGTCAAAGAAACAGAAATAGCAGGAGTAAAAATTACCCGTCAAGGAATC
The DNA here is from genome assembly GCF_050016015.1 of Dapis hubbardiae BLCC-M172. NCBI lineage: Bacteria > Bacillati > Cyanobacteriota > Cyanophyceae > Oscillatoriales > Microcoleaceae > Dapis > Dapis hubbardiae. The sequence goes on along the minus strand of NZ_JBNHEQ010000146.1, from coordinate 68,286 downwards.
CGTAGATACATAGATATCTTTGAAAAACGAGTCGATCCGCGAGGCAAAACCTACTATTGGCTAGCTGGAGAATTGCAGGAAGATGTAGAAGAAACTAACAATGAAACCTCAGTAGAAAAATTACCAACAGATATTCAAGCAATCCGTGAAAAATATATTACAATTACCCCCTTGCAATACAATCTAACTTATGGTAAACAATTGGGCAATCTACAAAAGTGGAAAATTGATAATTTTCGTGAATAGTTAACACTAATAGAATAGAAAATAAGGCTACACTATATTAAAGAATAAGCAAGATATTTCAGATTCCAGATCGAAAAACTTTAGCTCTCTAACTGGTAATAATTGTCGTTGATTTCTCAAAAACAAATATGAACGCTCCCACATCTAAAAGTAATTATGTTACCTGCCCAATTTGCAATCGTCACAGTGTTGCAGAATCGGTAGAAATGTTTAATGGGCTATTTACCTGTCCATATTGTCATTCCCATATAGTAATAAGTTGGAGTGGCCATTATGTCAGAGACCCCTTAGCAATCCAACAACTAGATATTGGACAAATGCTTAGACAGCAAAGTAGACCTTTGGCAAGGTTACGCCGTGATTTGACTCGCCAGTATTTACCAATAGTTGCCGTGATTAGTAGTGCAATATTTTTTGGGGGAGCGATCGCTGCTTTAAGTAGGTATGATTTTAGGTTGGGTATATTTGATGGAGTATTAGAGTGGGTGCAAGAAAAAGAATTGTTTGATAATCAAAAGAGTCAGTAGTTATTGAATTTATACTATTTTTTTAAAGAATTATAAGGATAGGACTTACAGCAGTTTTAAAATTGATAAACCACAGTTTTTAAAGTAACCTTAAAGTATTTTATGGTAAGCATTCAGCCGTCAGCTAACAGCTATTGCTTTTGGTGTGAATTTAAAGCTGTATTAATTAAGCCAGAATTAAACCTTACTACAAAAGTTGTTAAAGTCTATATCCGTTAAAATCTCTCCTTAAAATCAGGGTTTTATTGCTGTTTGCGTAGCATTCCGCAGGAAGAGCTGACAAGCTAATAGCTGTTAGCTCCGCATTCCGCAGGAAATGCTTAGATTTTATGATTGGTTATTGCTGATTACCAAAATATTTTTTGTATTCCAATGAATTGTTTTGTAAGGACTCAATAAACTTTATTTGATGAGTTAGTATATTTATGTTGGAAGAAAATGAAATTGTATATGAAATTTTACAGGAAAAAGATATAGAACAAACAATTAATTGTTTGGTTGATGTATTTCCTAGTGCAGAACCTATGTCAAAAGCACTTCAAGTTACACCTAGTGAGTTATATCCTTTTGCTGAGATGATTTGCCAAAAAGCTGTGGCAGAAGGATTATCTCATGTTGCTAAAGATCCTGCTACTTCAGAAGTAGCAGGGTTTATTATTTCAGAGCATTTATCAAATGAGTCAGAGGAAGAAGTACATAAAAATATTCCTCAAAAATTTGAAGTTTTTTCCCAAGTTTTAAAAGAGCTACATGAGCAGTACGAGATGGAAAAAAAACTCGTCAATAGCAAGATATTTCATATCTTTTTATTAGGAGCTAGAGAAAAATATAGAGGCAGAAAAATTGGCAATAAATTAGTTGAAAATAATCTCAAGATGGCAACTCAAGCAGGATTTTCCAAAGCAATAGTAGAAGCTAGTGGAAATATATCGCAGCATATTTGTCGGAAGTATGGTTTTGAGGATAGAGTTTCTTTAGATTATCAGACTTATGAATATAAAGGGGTTAAAGTATTTGAGGAAATCAAGGAGCATCAAAACTGTATTTTAATGGAAAAAGCATTGATAATGAATAATGGATAATGGATAATTGATAATTGATAATTAGAGCTTGCTGATTAATTTTCAAAGCATCGACAGACAAAGGTTTTAGGCTTTTTAAGGTCTAAAAAAGTGCCAGATTTTCACTCTAAAACTCTCAAAAATCTAGTATTTGTAAGTAGGTTGAATTATCCGTACAATAGCAATGGAAATTCAAAATAGTCAGAATATCTTGAAAATTGGCTTCTGGATTATTTTTCAGATTTTTTATTTTACAGCGCTTTTCAGATTGATGAAGCACATCGCCATAACCAAAACCCCGTAGGGACGTTGCATGCAACGTCCCTACTGTGGTCTAGTGAAATGAAAACCGCTGTAAGGGATTTGCAACTTAATAAAGTACCAATTATTAATAAATAAAAAAAGCCTGTGTCTGTCCGAAACGAGGCGGTGATATTAGACTCAACCTTAATCGGAAACAGTCAACCTAGCCGACGCAATCTCTACTCTATAAATTAGCTGGTAGTCTATTTTTTTGCTAGTCCCTAACCTTTATTTATGCCGACCTACTTAAATTTATAATTAGAGATAGTTTTCATTATCAATAATCAATTATCAATTACCAATTACTTCCCTTGCCTTCTCTTGTTACTAACGCCCATCCTTTCACAGTATTTAAAACCTGAAAATTCTCTAGGGGAAGATTATTTAGAGTTGATGCTTCAACTAATAGATAGGGTTGAGGTAAATTTTGCCATTCCTGTTGAATTTTATTTGGCCCAACACGCTTAATGAGGCGATCGCTATAAAAATTTAAAGAGGGGCGGTCTCTAGTATCAAAAGAATAAATAATCTGACCGGGGGATGTATTTTTCTGAATCATTTCTCCGACTGGTTTGACAAGATAATCTTCTTCCAGTTCCCATATCCAATGAGGGGAGCTAACAAACATTAGTAGAGAAAGATATGTTCCCCAAATTAAGATTGACAAAAACTGACGGTCTTGTTGGTTTAATAGTAGAGTTCCCATTGTCATTGTCAAAGCAACAGCGACAGAAATTAACTGTAACTCTAAATTAGGTTTTGCCAAATTTGACTCTCCTAGATGAAAAGCACCTCCAAAGTAAAGACAAGCAACCCAAGCAATTAAAGCTAGTAGTGCAAATAAAGCTACGACCAAACGATGATAAACAGTGGGAATACCCCAGGGATGTTTTGCACTATCCCCCTCAGTTGGGAGATATTCATCAGTAGAAAACTGAAAGTATCCTAAATCTAATGGAAATTGATGCCAAATTTCTGTTAAATAACTACCCACTGCTAAAGCAAAAGTTGGATAAATAGGCAATACATACCAGGGAAGTTTAGTATTCATCAGGGAAATAGCTAATAAATAGACTCCACTCCAAACCAAAACTAATTTTCCCCAACTCAAATTACGATTTTTCCAACTTAAATATAATCCTGGCAACCAGAATAATTGCCACGGGAAACTATACTCAATAATTTCCAATAAATAATACCAAATAGGTCCGTCGTGACTACCTACAGGTTGCCAAATACGTTTGAGAGATTGATGGAAAAAGTTGGCATGGAAAAATTCAATACCGTAATGGAAAAATTGAGCTGTGTACCACAGAAAAACTGGCAGCATACCTAATAGGATACCACCCCAAAAATATTTACTATTTAATAGTCGAGGAGTATCCCACAAGAGAAACAAAAAAGCGATCGCTCCTAAAAGTAATCCTAAAATAATTCCTTTAGTGAGGGAAACTAAAGCAAAACTAATTCCGATAGCGAGAGAATAGCGGAGGTTGTAGCGGGAGCGCAACACACACCAAATCATCAATAAAAAAAAACAAAGTACCGCTCCATCCAACATTGCTAAACGTCCGTGTCGGACTACGGGTAGCAAAGTTAAGTAAACCAAAGCGGTAAAAATTGCCGGGGTGCGGGGGCGAAATAATTCTCGACTAACGCAATAAATTAAGGGTACAGAAAATGCGGTTAATAAAGCAGGAGATAAACGAGCGCTTAATTCACTAACTCGTGCAATTTTATAGACAAAAGCGATAGACCAATGTATTAATGGAGGTTTATTAAAATAGGGGGTATTGTTAATAGTAGGATAAAGCCAATTCCATTTTTCTCGGCTAATTTCTCTAGCTACTTGGGCAACTATTCCTTCATCCCAATCTCGTAAAGGTAATGTTCCTAAATTAGTATAGAAAAGTAGAATTGCTGCTAATAGAAAACTTAGTATTAGCAGTAAATCTATATGGGAATGTAAATTTTTTTTTGTCAATATTTTGTTAAGCATCTAATTATTTTAGAAATAAATTTTTATAGTTAAAAATATTACTGTTCAAGGAGTCAGGAGTCAGGAGTCAGGAGTCAGAATAAATAGTTTAATATCATTCTTAGGAGTGAATATCTTGTCAAGAAATCAGGAGTCAGGAGTCAGGAGTCAGTAGTCAGAATAATATAGTTTAAATATCATTTTCAGGAGTGAATATCTTGTTTTTGTTTTAGTCAAAGGAATATCATTCTCTAAAGTATTTTAAATATCCTGATTATTCGTAACATTCTTTTGGCTAATTAGTATTAGCTCATCTATTGGAAAAGTGCTGCAAGTATAGCATTATTTTGGGGGATTAGTATTAGAGCGACTATTATTTATGAGTATTCAACCAGACATGATATGAAACTAAATCCGCTTGGTACGGTTCCCGAGAAATCGGGGTAACAAGAAACCGGGTTTGTGGGAGGTTAATGGTAGGGACGTTGTATGCAACGTCTGTACAAGGGTATTTTATACAAACCCGGTTTGTCTGCTTTTTTATACCGATACTACCGGATTTGATATGAAACCAAATCTAATAATTATACTCTAAACAGCTAATATTTGGAATTTTTTACCGAAAAATTAGGCGTTGCACAATCAGGAATGATGAAATCTGAAAGTAGATATTTTTGGATAATTCTTTCCTCAATATATATACAGTTTAAAATCGATTATCATTCTTTAATGTGCAACCCCAAAAATTAAGGTATAAAGCCTTCTATTTCAACATAAAAAAAGTGCTAGAAGATTTCCTTATATTAAATTTCGTTAGAGTTTTCCTTGAGGTAATTATCCATTATCCATTAAGTAAGCATTCAGCTGTCAGCTATCAGCTATCAGCTTTCGGGAAATATGTACATTTCCGGGGTTGGTGATTAGGTAATGCTCTTCAATATTTATAAACTGTACAACTATAGTTTTTTCATAGATATTTAAAATAAAAGCATTACGCATTTATCAACGCCAATAGCTGAATGCTTACTCCATTAATGAAATATAATTTTAGTCAAGTGGATTTGCTATGATATAAAATCCTAGTATTATCTGTGGAATGTAAGGGTAAAATTTATGGTAAATTTCAGCCAAAAAATTAATCATCTATTTCGCGAAGCTCAAGACATAATTTTACAAGAATTACGACAACCTCTTGACCGAATTGCTATTAGTTTAATTATTGGTCTAAGTTTGTTAATTTGCCTATTATTTATAGGAGTAGGAAATACTGCTCCAAAAGTTAGAGATTTTAGTTGGCAAGATAAAAAAATAGGAGCTGAAGATACAGCTTTTATCCTAAATTTTAATCGACCAATGAATCATGCTACGGTTGAGAAAAACTTAAAAATTGAACCACCTTTACCAGGAAAAGTGAGTTGGGCAGGTCGCAGAATGGCTTATACTATTTTAGAACCTGCTCCCTATGGTAATCAATATAAAGTAAAATTATCTGAGGCAAAAGAAAGGTTTTATGGACTAGATCAAGGGGAGGTAATGCAGCCGTTTCAAAGTTCATTTCAAAGTCGCGATCGTGCATTTGCTTATATAGGTTTTCAAGGTCAAGAAAAAGGTCGGTTAGTATTAATTAATTTGACTATAGAGCAACAGCCAATATTGATCACTCCTCAAAATCTAGAAGTATTAGAGTTTAAGTTTTTTCCAGAGGGAAAAAAGATTTTATTTTCAGCAGTAGAAAGGCAAAATGAAGTTACAAGTCTTTTAGAACAAAAAATATATACTGTAACAACTGGTGTTAATTCTCAATCCCCTACAGAAAAACAAGATGCTAGAGAACCGGTAGGTAAAATTGAAAAAGTTCTGGATAATTCAAAATACCAAAACTTGAAATTTGACCTATCTCCTGATGGTAAGATAATTATAATTCAACGAGTAAATCGAAAAGATGTATCGGATGCAGGTCCTTGGGTATTAGAATTAGGAAAAGAAGCAAGACAACTAACAAATAAAGATGGAATAATTCAAAAAGGTGGAGACTTTTTAATTACCCCAGATAGCAAGAGCTTAGTAATTTTACAAGGGAAAGGAACTTCTATTTTGGCAATAAATCCAGAAACAGATTCAGGAGATTTAATATTTTTACCAAAGTTTGGAACGGTATTGAGTTTTGCTCCAGATGGTTCGATGGCAACAATGGTAAAATATAATCAAGATGGCACAAGATCCCTATATATTGTCACTAATCAAGGTGAGGAGAGAGAAATATTACGGACTCGTCCTTATGGTAATATTCTTAGTGCCGAATTTGACCAGAATAAAACTATTTTATATTGCTTATTAACCCAAGTAGTAGAGGATACTACACAATATCAAGAAAAACCTTATATTGCAGCATTTGATATTAAGAGAAATTTTTTAAGACCCTTAGTTATTTTGCCAAATCAAAGGGAAATTCATCTGGATTTATCACCAGATGGTTTAGCATTATTATTTGACCAAATGGTGACAATTTCTAACAAAGAGGAATCAGAAGAAAATACTGAAACAAATAGACAAATTAGTCGTCTATGGATGTTACCTTTAGACTCAAAAATGCCAGAAGATGATTCTCCATGGAAACTACAACCAGAGGAATTACCTCTAACTGGTTTTAATCCTAAGTGGGCACCTTAAGTGGGGAGTGTGGGGAGTGTGGTGAGAGCGTTGCATAAATGCGGGATGATTTTAATGGTTTTGTGGAATGGGCATATTGCTCGTTTCTGATATTTTCGGACAGGCAGGATGCCTATCCCACTATTCATCCCTGAATTCAGCAAAGCTGTGGGAAGATAGAATCTTGCCTGCTCATCTATACCAACTTTTTGAGCTTCAAGCACCGAAAACCCTAGCACTTTTTTCTACTTCAAAAAGGTAGTTACTTTTATCTGTGAATGCTTTGAGATTTAATCAGCAAGACCTATTTACTTGTCAACTTAATTTTTTGAATTACTACTTGTAGGCTATACCATTACTATAGAAGCCCTAAGCGTATCTGCGCAAAGATAAGGGTTTTTGGCTCTTGAGTCAGGAGAGGGAGAATATAGAAAAAAGGTAGAATTTAAACCATCTCCCCTACTCCCCTACTCCCCTACCCTCAATCTATAATTTTAAATAGATCCCTTCAGGGGTTCTATAGACAGGACTTACGCAGTACCGCTGTATTTAGTATGGGCGAATGCCATTCGCCCCTACGGGTGGTGCATTATTTAGTATTTTGCGTAAGTCCTGTATAGAATAATTTGAGAACAAATGCCAAATTTACAACCATTAACTATCGATAAGTTAATAACTTTGCAATACATTCCTAGCAGAGTTCCATTTCATCTATCTCCAGATGGCAAGTATCTCGCAATAACTTTAGAGTCTGGAGAACGAGATTTTCCCTCTTCCATGAATACTCAAGGAAATAGTATTCCCCAAAACTTAGCAGCAAGTCAGGTCAAAATTATTGACACAACTAATGGTAATGTTGCCACACCATTTGGTAACAGCAAAAGTATGTCACCAAGATGGTCAGACGATGGAAAACTTCTGGCAGCATATCTATTAAATGGCGATCGCGTAAGTTTAGGAATTTGGCATCGCCAAAATGGTCAAATTCAAATTTTTGCCAATACTCAAATTAGTAAAATCTATGGTGGTTATGAAATATTTGGTTGTGCAGTACCTCAATGGATGCCTAATAACCAAGCAGTAGTTTTACAAGTTCAAACAACAAAAAACTCGGTAGCAGACTCCTCGAAAATATCTAATGTTTCAGTATTTTCATTCGATCCTACCATAGAAAACTCCGAGCAACAAGAAGCAGAAAGTGATTTATTGTCATGGCTTTCAGGAGACCTAGTAATTTTTGATATTAATAGTGGAGAACAAAAGTTACTCGCCCAAAACTTGCCATTTCGTAGTTGGCGAATTTCACCCGATGGCAAAAATATTGCTCTACTCAAAGCAGTCAAGCGGGAAGTTAATAATACTCACCACTGGACTCTCTATGACTTAGTTGTACTTCCCACAGATAGCTCCCCACCAATAACAGTTGCGAGTAATATTCCTCAAACTTATGCTGTAAGTTTCAGTTGGTCTCCTGATAGTCAATACATTGCTTACACTACTCACAAAAGAGTAGCATTATCAGTAGAGGAGCAAACAGACGAGGGAGAGCTTTTTGTTGTATCTGCTGATGGCACTAATGTAACCAGAAAATTGTCTAATACAGAGACTCCAAATTTAGGACAAAATTATGAAACACCTCGATGGAGTCAGGATGGTAAAGAAATTTATTGTTTGACATCTAGTGGAGTTTGGATAACGGCGACAGAGGGAAGTAGTTGTCGTAACTTGACTGTAAATTCAGATATGGAAATTCTCTACTGGATACAACGACCATTATTCAATTTATGTACTCTGTGGGATAATAATAAAATACCACTTGCTTTCCGAAACCCGAAAACTCTCAATTCTGGGTTAGCATTTTTGAATATAGAAACTGGAGAAAATACTATTTTATTTGAGGATGCTCAGAATTTTACTGCTGATGTCTTCTCAACAGAAATGGGAAATAATGGAGATTTGTATTTTGCTTTGGAAACAGCAGACACTCCCGCAGAAATTTGCTGTGTTACTGATAAAGACAAAGAAACAAAACAATTATTTGTGCCTAACCCTGATTTAAGTGAGGTTGCTTTTGGCAAAAGTCGATTAATTTCATGGCGGGGGTATGATGGTAGTGAATGTTTCGGTGCGTTAATGCTGCCACAAAATTATGTGGAGGGGCAAAAGTTACCTTTAATTGTTAATGTCTATGGTGGAGTTAATAATTCTTGTTTCTTAAACAATTTTGATTTTGGTTGGAGCGGACACCTGCATCCTCAATTGTTTGCCAGCCGTGGTTATGCTTATTTGTGCCCGGATATGCCAATGTTAAACCGCGACCCGATGCGACAACTGCCTGGTTTAGTTTTGCCAGCAATTAATTTGTTAGTCGATATGGGTATTGTTGACTCAGAGAGAGTCGGTGTGATGGGTCAGAGTTATGGTGGTTACTGTGTGTTAGGGTTGCTGACTCAGACTAACAGGTTTAAGGCGGCGGTTACAAGTGCTGGAGTTTATAATATGACTAGCTTTTACGGTATTCTGATGAGTCATGGTAAAAGTAGATGGATAGATTGGGCAGAAACAGCTCAAGGTCGCATGGGAGGGTCTTTGTGGGAAAAGCGCGATACTTATATTGAGAATTCACCGTTGTTTTATTTGGATCGGGTTGAGACCCCGGTATTGTTAATTAGCGGTACAGGGGAACCCGGTGAAGCATCCCAAGCATCAGAGGTGTTTAGTGGGTTACGGCGTTTGGGTAAGACGGTAGAGATGCGACTTTACGATCGCGAAGGTCATTATTCAGGGGGTTGGTCGCAGAAAAGTTTGCGAGATGTTGGTGCAAGAGTTATCAGTTGGTTTGATAGTTATATTATGTCTGGTTGAATAATTATAAATACAAGAAAACGGGTTTATTGCCCTAATTGTTGTTATTGATATTAGGGTGTTGATAAACCCGTTTTCTGCTGTTGAGGAATCATGCAGCTACAACGTTTTCAGATTGATGACCTCACGTCACAAGCAAAACCCTGTAGGGGCGTTTTGCTATCGCACAACTCCGTTAACGCTGCGCGACATATAAAGCGGAGCTTTGCGTTAGCACATGGCCATTCGCCCCTACCGTAGTCTATGGTAGACAAGAAACCGGGTTTATTGCCTTAATTATTTTCAGATCGGGAAATTTTCTTGATAAACCCGGTTTCTGAAGAGGAATATCAAATCCGTTGACTACGGTTTCCGATAAATCGGAGTTATAAGAAACCGGGTTTGTTGGACGTCAACAGTAGGGACGTTCCATGCAACGTCCGTACAAGGGCATTTTAGACAAACCCGGTTTCTCTGCTTTTTTATACCAAAACTACTGGATTTAATATAACGCTATATCCTATTATTTTTAATCTGAAAGGTAACTTGTATTCCTGGACTTAACTCACCTAAATAAGTTAATAACCCATAGATAAAAATCACACATCCCATCATTTCCATTACTTCTTCTATTGTAGCTAACATTGCATAAACTAAATTTTGCTGACCATCAATTCCATCATAATAACTTCCAACCATTTCCATACCCAATGCACCACCTACATACACAGTAATAGCAATTATGAAATATCGTTTTAACTGCTTTGGTAAATAAAGAATAAATTTCCAATATTTCCAGATAAAAATAGCAACTAAAATTGTTCCGGGAATTACCCAGACAGAATGCCAAAAACTAGGAAGATTTAAAGCATCTGCTAAATCATCAATAATCAAAATTTCATGGATACTAGCTATTTCATCAAATGCTAATATAAAAAAGATAATTGAGAGAGTTCGCCACTGTCGCCACCAACGGTCAGATTCTGATTTTTTGATAGAAAAAATGCCACGAATAATTAATCCACAAGATACTAACATTAAACCTGAATACCAAGTGGGAATATTCATTTCTCGGTCAAGGTTAAATATTCTTGTCCAGGGTTCGCGGTAATCAAAAACGTATTTGCCTATCTGAATAGCGATGCTGCATATAGTTAAGAATATTATGCCAAAGGTTAAGTATTTAGCAACATTAAAAGGGGAAATTGTGATTTTAAATTTCATTGAATAAAACTTGAATTAAGAAAAAGTAATACGGTTTCGCGGAAGTCGTAGGGGCGAATGGCCATTCGCCCCTACAGGAAATTATTTGACATCTAAAAGTTTGGAACTATTTGTAACACTATTTCTTCAAATTGGTATAATAAGGAAGAAAAAAGTAAGCATTCAACTCTCTAATTTTAGATAGGACAAAAGTGCATAAATAAATACAACAACTCCTAACATCTCAAAAAATTCTTCAATTGTTACCAATATTTCATAAACAAACATCTCACTATCATATAAATAAGAGTAATATCCATTAATCATTTCCATGCCAATTGCACCTCCAACATAAAATATTCCAGATAGAAAAAATAGATATTTAATTTTTGGAGGTAGAGCCTGAACAAATTTCCAATAAATCAATGTCACAGCAATAACTAATATTAATCCTGGAATTACCCAAGTGTAATAAAATATTCCCGTCGCATTCAGTAGTTTTCGCAGAGGATGAATTAGCTGTTCATGTAAGCTAATTGTTTCATCAAGTGCCAGATAGAAAAATATAACAGATAAGCCTATCCACTTGCCAGTATATTTATCATTATTTTGCCGTTTTTTACGGGAAATAAACCCCAACAGAACTGAGCAAGAAAGTAAACTAAAAGAGGAAAATAACGAAGGAATAGTATATTCTCCATCTACGTTGAGTTTATCAATTAGTTCTTGAGAATCATGCTGGGTATAATATTCAAAAAACTGTCCTATAATACTCGTAATACTCAAGCCAATAATAATACATATTAAGAATTTAAGAACTCGTTTTGGAGATAAATTAATCATCTGAAATAAAAAAAGATAAGGTCAGGAGGAGTCAGGAGTCAGGAGGAGAGAGAATTACAAAGATTTAGTAGTTATATAGCAATCCTATTTGATTTGTCACAACCTATACGCCCATAGGTTTTAAGATTTTATCGTAGGGGTTTGGTCTCCAAACCCTAGTCAAAATCTAAAAGTAAGATTTGATAGACTTAAAATTATGACATAAATAAAATTAACGACAATTATACAACCTATAACGATAACCATTAATATTAGATTTTTTGCCAGAATATTTCCGGCAATTAAAAGCTTCTAAATCACTTGATTCTACCTTAAAATTAACTCCCCATAAATCTATAGGTCGTGATGTTTGAGAGAGAAATTTAGCTAAAGTTGAATCAGGAGTTAATCTTTGATTTTCTTGTCTTTTAGATAATAGAAATTTAGGTTGAAAAAAATCGGAGATATTGTTTTGATATTCTTGGCGTTTCAGCTCCAGACCAAGTGCAATTAAAGCACGAATTTCTGCATGAGTTTGATAAGTTGTAGCCACTAAAAGTGGGGATTTAGATTGTGTTTTAATCATCTCAACTAGAAGATCAGCACGGCGTGACTTTTGATAGCCATAATTGTTGATTACCGTTAATCCACCGCATAAACCTATTAATAAAACTACAATTACAACTCTTTTGTTAATCGGTTTTAAGGTAGAAGCAATTATACTTGTAGCAGAAGTAATAATCAAATCTTTTTTTATTCCTCCTTCCTTTTTTATTTTACCTGTCTCTTTGTCAGAAAAAACTTTTTCTACCTCTGTCTGATTTTCCGAATTATGCCAACATTTTGCCAATATTGCAGCTAATAAAATAATGACAATAGGAAAATAAACAATATGATAGCGAGCAGCAAGAGATAAATCCCTACCCATACCGTAGATAATTACCAAAAATAAAGCGATCGCCACCACAAAAAAACTGACAAAAACCTGAAAAGATAAACGGTTTTCAATATCATTCATTTGTGCTTTCCACCCTCGCCATAAATAAGGAGCAACCCAAAATAAGGCAACTAAAAGGGTGACTCCAGATAAAATAGTTACAAACAAACTTGTTCCTTCAATGGGCAAAAGCCACACCATTGTCAATATCCAAGCTAACAAACGAGGGATAGGATGCCAAATTTCATCAAGATCGAAGCTAGTTGAAATCCACCCAGTAAGTTGATTATTGGCAGCGCCTACTACTACAGGTAACCAAACCAAACAACCAATAAACGTTCCCAGAGCAACCAGATAAATTCGCCACCAATAACTTTGAAATCGGTTTTGCATATCTCTCAACCAAAAACCTCCAATAACTAATCCTTCTGTAGCTAACACCAAGAGAAAAATATAATGGGTGGCAATTCCTAAACTATTGATAGCAACCCAAAGACATCCCAACCAAATTGGAATTATCCTGTGTTTTTTGAGATAGGGTACTATTGCTATCAAACAAGTCATAGAAGCAATAATCCATAAAATTGTTAATGTGTAATGGCGAGATTCTTGGGCGAGGTAAATACCATAAGGAGAAATAGCCATTAATGCTGCTGCTATATGTCCTACTAATGGGGAAAATGCCAAATAACCCAAGGCAAAAATTGCCGGAATAGTAGCTACACCCAAAATAGCACTGAGCGATCGCCCTACCCAGAGAGAAACTATTTCTCCATCAGTGCTGAATAAGTTAAACCATAAATGATTGAGTACAAAATAGAGTGGAGGATGAGTATCCTCATTGAGTAGCTGATGAATTACATCGGTGGGAGTAGAATTTGACTCAAATTGCAAGGGTGAGAGTAATTGATTAAGATTTATCACTCGATCTAATGGTAGGTCAAAAAAACTATGCCCCAAGCTATAACCTAATGTAGCAATTTCGATTGATGAGGCAGATTTTTCAGCTAAATTTGTGCTGCGGAGTATAATCCCTATTGCCAGCCAACATAATAATATTATTAGGTGAAACCATTGATTTTTAAGTAGTAGTTTAATATTGTTTTTTTTCATCTATATCGGTTGAATATTTTTAACAGTTAAATCCCCATAATTATTTAGATATTACTAAAATATTTAATACTATTTGTCAAAATAATTTATCAAAATTTAACAGGTATTTATAGTATAAATTATTTGTTTTTCCTGTCCTGTTTGACTTATAAATTTGTAGAAGCGTAGGAATTTCTTTAGGCTGAATTTGTTGCCAATAGTATAGAGTATCAAAAGTTTAGGTAAAAGTTTGTTAGTAAACTCAACCATAGTACCATTAACTTCCTTTGCAGCGCTTTTCAGATTGATAAACCACATCGTCACAACCAAAACCTTGTAGGTACGTTCCATGGAACGTCCCTACTGTGATCTAATGAAATGAAAACCGCTGTAGTAGTTTTTTCATAGTTATGAAGTTCTATCATGGCCAAACATCGGACATTCAATCATCATTTAAACTTTCTAGGAAAAAATACTTAGAAGACTAGAGAAATAAGGTATCAAACCTCCCCTTAACTGGGCCACGGGCTGTCGCTCTATTGGACTGACACAGCTAATTTAGTGCCAAACTTCTATGGTGCGTATCTACTGCTATAATTTAGACTGTGAAAGGCATTTGACAACTTGTGGTCACTTACCATTTTAGCCAACTGATAACTGTTAACTAATAACTAATAACTGATAACTGATAACTGATAACTAATAACTAATAACTGAAATGACAATTCCCATACTTTTTTGATGCACAAACAACCTATAATTTTAGTAATTTAGAGTCAAATTATTTTTTAGTCAGTAATCAAGTTAACATGAACTTTCCTATAATTTTAGATATTGTCATTGGTTTAATCTTTATTTACCTTAGTTTCAGTTTACTAGCTAGTGAAATTCAAGGGATTATAACAATACTTTTGCAATGGCGAGCTACCCACTTAAAAAAATCAATTGAAGAATTAATTGCTGGGGAACTTCATATTGACAACGATAGTTCCCAATCAAATCCACAATTAGAAAAAACAAAAAAGCTAACCAATTCTTTATATCAAAATCAATTAATCAAAAATCTTAACTTTAGTGGTGGTAAAGGTCCATTAGAGAGAGGATTTCGGAAAATCGTTCAAAGTATTGGTAGTTTAATTCACACGATAACTGGAATTGAAAAAATTTTTGGTACAGAAAAAACTGCTCCTTCTACTATTCCATCAAATGCTTTTGCTGCTAGTTTAGTTGATACTTTACAAATCAAAGAATCAATGCAAACAATTAGTGAATATAAATTAGAAGATTTTCTGAATAAAACCCTAGTCAATATCAGGAATATTTTATATGAATTGAATCTAGAAGGCCCCAAAAGAAAGGAGATGATTAAAGATGAATATAAGAATTTAGTGCAAGAATTCCATCAAATTTCTCACAACTATAAAAACCATTTAGCAAGTTTAAATTTGACCTTAGATCGAGTATTAGATAGACTAAATTTATATACAAAAACAACCGTAAAATATGTGCCGGCAATATCCCATTCTGAATTTAGTAGGCAAATGACTTTAGTCAGGCGAGTATTAGTAAATCCCCAGGAAAGACAAGTATTGATCGCTGATATGGAGCCAAGTTTTTCTAATCTATTAAAGTTCTGGGGAAAGCTGGTAGAAATGGGAGAATCTGCGGAAGAAAAGTTGGAAGGTAAAAAGGGAAGGATATATAAAAAAATTAAGGATATGATTGATGTACTCCCTGAATCTTTGCAAAAAAGTTTATATATTTTAGCGAAACAAGCGACTACAAAAATTGGAGAAACAGGTGATGCTTTTCATCAGTTTCATAAAGAAATTGAGATATGGTTTGATAATGGTATGGAAAGAGCTGCTGGTGTTTACAAACGTAATTCTAGAGGTGTTGCTTTTTTGATTGGTTTGACTATTGCTATAGCTGCTAATGTTGATACATTATATATAATGAATAATTTATCAAAAGATTCTTTGCTACGAACAACTATTAGTAGTTATTCTGAGCAGTTAGTCAAGAATGCTGATAATAACCTGAATGGGGAAGGAATAGAAGGGGTTAAGGCTGAGGTAAATGAAGCTTTAGATCGGTTAGAACTGCCTATTGGTTGGGGTCAACAGAAAAACGATAACACAAATCAAAATCAATTATCCATTTATTTAGCAGGATTGAAAAGATTATTAGGTTGGATAGTTAGTGGAATTGCAATATCTATGGGATCTAATTTTTGGTTTAATTTATTGAAAAAGATTTTTGAGATAAAAAAATAGGAAGCAAGAAGGAAGAAAGAAGGAAGAAGGAAGAAGAAAGAAGGAAGAAGGAAGAAATAAGAAAGAGGAAATAAGAAGGAGGAAGGAGAAAGGAGGAAGGAGAAATTATATAGAATCTGGTTATACAATATATGTTTATAATTCTATCTATAACTTCAATATTTAATCTCCCCCACTCCCTTACTCCCCTACTCCCTATTTCCTAACTAAAAAATAAAAATAACTTGTAAATCCCAATTTGTATCTTGACGAATAATTTCTATTTTGCTGATAAATTCCCGTAAGTAAAATCTGCGTTCTGATTCAGATAAATCCCACCAAAATTGAGGTATTGAAACTGCTTTGGCAGTCTCTAATAAATTGACTGGTGGTAGTTGATTAAGTTGGCTTTCTAATTGAGCAATTTCTGTTTTTAATTTGTAAGTTCGGAGGTCGGCAGTTTCTTGGTCAAAAATGCCATTAGTTATTAAATTTGGTAGTTGGGAAAGAATTTCTTGTTTATCCGAAATATTCTGTTTAATTGTACTCTTAATTCCATCCATATTTGGCATTTCTAAAGCAGCAACAGCAAGAGGTAATTCTCGACAAATTATTTCTATGGTTTCCTCTAATATTTTTCCATAAGCTAAAGCTTTACATTTTCGTTTGCGGGGACAACTTTTAGGGCGTAAATAAAGATATTCTTTGTCTTTCCGAAATGTGGTGACTCTCGCCGTTATCATTGGAGACTGACATTCTGTGCAGACAACTAAACCTGCTAGAGAATGGGGGGCGCTGGCAGTGCGCGGTGCCATGAGGCGGTTGCGTTGGAGTAAACGTTCGACTTGGGCAGCTTCTTCCCTAGAAATAATGGGAAGATGGGTATTGGATATGACCTCACCATTTTGATATTGTAAGTCTCCACGATAAACGGGGTTAGTTAACCAACGTCGCCCAGTAGTTACAGAAATTTTCTTGCCGTATTTTTTCTCTATATGGCGCACTGCTCCGCGCAGAGACCCAAATAACAGAAAGCTTTCAAAAAAATCTTTGACAACGGGGGCGGCGCTTCTGTCGAGAGTGTAGCGGTCTTTCCCCCGGCGATATCCGTAGGGTGCTTTTCCTGGTGGGGGTATTGCTTTGATGCGGTTGCGAGCGTGAGCTTGACGAATTTTCCGACTATGTTGGTTTTGGCGAATTTGGTTGAGGAGTTTGAGTAAGTCAGTTTTGGTTGTTTGGGTATTGGTAGATGTGGGTTGGTTGATTTTAATGTCTGATTTTAGGGGGATAATTTTAATATTTAGAGATTCGAGTTGGGTGAGGCGATCGCACACTTCCTCTACAGAGTCTCCTAATTCTTCAAGTTGGCGAATTAGTAGATAATTAACAGGTTGGGTGTGACAGTCTTGGAGGAGTTGTCGCAGTTGTTGGCGATCGCCCAGGTCTTGATATATTTGGTCAACTTCCCATCCCCAAATTGCGGGGTCTGGTGCAGTTTCAAACAGAGGGTTTGTGTATAAATAGGCAATAATTTTCACAGGTTATATTATGTCCGGATGAACAGTTATAAATAGATTAGGTCAAAATTCAGAATTTAGAATTTAGGAGGCAGAAAGAAAGTATTAGAAGAAAAATTTTTTTTTATCACTAATTAGTTTAACCGGACATGATATTACAGCACTTCCCGTTTTTATGAGGTACACAGCTAACAGGCAAGATGCCTGTGCTACAATAATTTTACCATTTTTACAGCACTTTTCACTTTTGATGAACCACATCGCCATAACCAAAACTTTGTAGGGACGTTGCATGGAACGTCCCTACTGTGGTCTACTGATATCATGTTCGGTTGAATACTTATAAATCATATTTGAAGGAGTCAGGAGGGAAAGAGTAATTTTAGAAGGAAGAAGGTTTATTATAACTAATTATCCGAACATGATATGAAATGAAAACTGCTGTAACCAAAACTCTCAACAAAAATAAACTCAAATATTCTTAATCTATAAAGTCCGGTGCGTTACTGCTCAAAATATTGCCAAATTATCTATTTTTTTTCAACTAAACCGCCTAACACACCCTACTGGACCTTTTGAATGCATGATTTTTGACTTTTGAATTCAATCTAATGCAACATTTAAGATGAAACAGTCTACTACAGTTAGTCAACCTTCTTGTAATTCTATAATATTACCATCGGGGTCTTGGGTAAATAATGCAGCGCGACCGGAAGCACTCATTTGCATTGGGCAATTATTTGCTAGTAATTGTGCTTTAGCAGCATCTAAGTTAGCCACTGAAAATGCTAAATGTCTATTTCTGCCTAATTTTTCTAAATTAACTAGATCGGGAATTATTTCTGAGGATACTATCAGATGTATTTGAAAGTTACCGACCTGATACCAGGTGCCAGGAAAATTACGGGAGCGATCGGCTTTTGCCAAACCGAGAATTTGCCCATAGAAATGTTCGGCTTTTTCCAGGTCTGAAACTAACAGAGCAGCATGGAGAGATTGAGTTATTTCCATAAATTTTTTCCAGATTAATTTTTAGTTATATTATACCTTAGAGCACAAAAGGGTGAGTAATCACTTTTATTCAGTATAAAATTTCAACAAAAATGTACTTCTTGATACAATAAATTCCTCCAAACTTCTCCTTCTCCCCACACTCCCCACACTTCTGTTACATCAAAGGTAAAAAACCTACCCCTGTGAACCCATCTCCCCACCCCCCCAATATAATAGCAGGGCTGTTTCATTCTTGGTTAAGGTAGAGGGGGAGCAGGGGAGCAGGGGAGCAGGGAGCAGGGGAGAATTTTCCACCCTATACCCAGGATTTTCCCCAAATAAATCTATCAATAATTTTGCTCATTCCATAGATTTTTCAGAAATTCCGTTGATTTGACCAAGATGTGAGCAGGGAGCTTTTCCCTACCTCCATCCCTAAAAATCGCCCGTTTTTCGTTAATTTTCCGGAAATTCCGGTAATCGTTCCCCCAATTTTCATAAATAATCAATTATTTATTTGACGCGTGAAACAGCCCTGCCCAATATAATAGGTATTCAACCGGATTTGATATTAGGAGTCAAATAGGGGAACCGTCTGATTCGCGACGTACATAAATTTTGAAGGTTTTCAGCTCAAATTAACTATTATAAAAATTGTTACAACCAATGCACAGATTGCTATATTCATTTAAACAAGAGTCTAGATAAATTTTTCTTTTTTTAAGAGGGTATTAATAGCGGATAAAAATATTTTTGTTATAATCATTCGACCGAACATTATATTAATTAAAATTTTCCTATTTTTCCAATTAGAATGCTTAGGACTGTTATAGTTGTAGGTTTTGTCAGGCTTCCGCCAATTAACTATATGAAAATAGTTAAAAATACTACATTTAGCTGATAATTGAATTACCACAATACCAGACACCGAGTAAATCAACTTGCCTATATAGAATTTTTATCATAATTATCAGAAAAACCTCAGTGGATTGATTTTCATCAGGTTAAGTTTTTCTGACAAATAAGTTAAGATTGTTATATAATAGAACAGCTTAATAAATTAACATCTACCTATCATCCATTTCCATGGAGTGAATTTCAATGTCTCAAGTTAACATCTACCAATCCGTATCTACTAAAAAATCTATCCAATCGATTGATATCTCTAGTCAACTAGAATCTCCACAACAAATAGTATTTATAGACTCTAATATAGAAGATTACCAGAGTTTAGCTAATGGAGTTTTACCGGGAACAAAAGTAGTTATTCTTCGTCCGACTGCCGATGGTGTCCAGCAGATTACTAAAGTTCTTAAAAAATATCCTTACATACCATCTATACATATAGTTTCTCATGGTACCCCAGGGTGTTTATATTTGGGTAATAGTCAATTAAATATTAATAGTATTAACAATGATTATTGCCAAGAGTTAGAAGCTTGGTCAGTAACTAATTTATTCCTCTATGGTTGTAATATAGCTTCTGGTAATGCAGGTAAAGGATTTTTGGCACAACTCCGTGAAATTACAGGTGCAAATATTGCAGCTTCGGCAAAGCCAACTGGTAATGTGGCTTTGGGTGGTGACTGGGAGTTGGAGGTTATTAGGGGTAAGTTAGAGGTTAGTTTAGCTTTTAGCGATCAGATTCAAAGTCAGTGGGAACATATTCTGGCTCCTTTTGAAGAACAGCCGTATTTTTATCAAGTTATTTCAGGTCAGCTAAGAATATTCAACCCTCTTACAAATAACTATGAATCGGTTGGAGTAGCTCACCCTGATGGATATAACGCAACAGGATTTAATACGCTAAATGATGATAATTTTATTTATGGAATTGAAGGTGGCTCTACAAGCAAATCAGGAAATGTTGTCAGAATACATTCTGATGGGACAGTTGAAGATTTATTGATCGGTGGTGCAACTGTTACTGTAAATGAGTTCCCCGAACCTGGTGATCCTAACTTGAATTCAGGGGATGTAGATGATCAAGGTAATTTATGGGTACGAACAGGTGATACAGAACTTACAAGAATTAATCTGACTACTGGCGTCCAGGTAAGATTTAGCTTAAGTGGAGATGGAAGTGGAAAATCTCTAGCGCGGGTTGCCGATCTAATTTACAATACAAGCGATCAAAAATTTTATGGAATTGATAACAATGCTAACCTGTATGTAATAGATAATTTTAATATTACAGATGCAATCAATGGCATAGGAACATTAGATATTGATGTTAGCACCAACCAAATATTTGGACTACCTACAGGCCGTGATTATGGTGCTGTTTGGATTGATGAAGATTTCGATTTGTATGCTAGCAGAAATAACCGAGAAGAGTTATATCGTATCAAGGACTTTACAGGTACTTCTCCAGAAGCTATCCTTGTTGCTAACTCTGAGGCTACAGGTAATAACGACGGAATGTCAGATCCAAGGCAAAAGTCAGCGTTTAAGGTTCCGTTTATCGACCCCGATCCTGATAACGTTTCTACTGTCGATCCTTTTAGTTACCAAAATACTTTTACAGAAGATACTGATGAAGATAATGATGGTGAGATAGATGGTGTAAGTATAGTTGATGGTGCAGTAGATATCAAAGATTTTGATGGCAGTGTAGACCTTGATGATGATGGTAATGTAGACGATACTGGTGGAAAGATCCGGAGTGCTGAGATTACGCTGACTAATCCTCAAGATACTGATGAGTTGTTCGTGGATGAAGTTGACGGTATCACTGTTACTCGTGATGCCAATGATGATGTTGTTAGTTTAACAGTTACTGCAACAGGTAGTCAAATAACTATCACTGGTGATGGTACTGATGTTATTATTGTAGACGCTGGAACAGATGGAGCGTCTGCAGAAGATTTTGAAACTGCTCTGAAAGCAATTCAATTTAGGAATACCAGCGATACCCCAAATACAACGCCAAGAGAAATAGAAATTCAGCTAACTGATACAGATGATGATACTGAAGAGCCAAACAATAACAATAATACCGGAAATATTGCTAAGACTACAATTAAAGTTATTCCTGTTAACGATCCTCCTGCTTTTACAGGTCTAGATCCAGAAAATATTATCACTGAAGATAATACTGTAACTGTGAACCCAAATGCAACCCCAGTAACCCCAGTAGTCTTAGACAATGGTGCGGAAATAAAAGATCCAGAACTCTTTGAAAGAAACAACTACAATGGTGCTGTCCTCACTTTACAAACAGAAATAGATGAAGTGGAGACTGCAAGTGGCAATTTTAGTAATGGTAGTTCTAATGTATTAGGAGATTTAACCGATCCAGATAACCCAGGAGACCCAGACCTGACGATAACAGTAGATGGTACTACTACAACTATCGGTAAAGTTACTGAAAATACTGCAGGTAAATTAGAACTAACATTTAACAATAAAGCTACTAGCGATCTAGTTAATTTAGCTTTAAGAAATATTGCTTATGATACTGATTATACTACTGATAACTCAATAATAAGAGTTAAATACACAATAGAGGATAATAATAAAGATACAGGAACCGAAGCGGATGGAAACTATGTTTCAGCATTTGGTTCAATAGAGGTACAAAATGGTAACACCCTAACTGTAGAACCTAGTGCTATCAATAATTCAACAAATTATAATGGTACTTCTCTGATCATACAGAGAGATGGAGGTCCTAATAGTGAAGATGAATTTAGTAGCATAAATTTAACAGAAGATACAACGTTTGATGTAGAAGGAACAATTAGTGCTACTATCACAGTTACTACTAATAGTAATGGTATATTACAATTAACATTTAGCGATCAACGTAATGAAATTAATGCCGATGTAATTAATCAGGTATTAGAACAAATTACCTATACTAATACTGGCAGTAATGCCGATCCAGTTACAATCAACTATTATATTGAGCAGGGTATAAATGGTCCTTTAGATGATACAGGGTTTGTTACTATAAATCGACCTCCGACAGCTATTGACGATACCTTTTCCATGGATGAAGACTCTGGAAGTGTGACTTTTGATTTATTAGGGGGTACACCTGATACAACAGATGATGATGATAGAGATCCCGATAGAGACCTTAATGGTGATCCTGATACTCTGAGTATCAAATCCATCAACGGTGTAGAGCTAACGGGTGAAACTCAAACTATAGACGTACCCAACGGCACAGTCAACGTAGATGGAGACGGAAATATAACCTTTACCCCAGATGAAAACTATAACGGTTCCATTAGCTTTGATTATGTAGTAGAAGACGGTAGAGGTGGAGAAGATACAGGAACGGTAACAGGAACAGTTAATTCAAGAAACGACCTCCCGACAGCAGTCAACGACACAGCCACAGTAGCCGAAACTGGAACCACCAACATTGACA
>NZ_JBNHEQ010000146.1:43605-45378 GCF_050016015.1 Dapis hubbardiae BLCC-M172 | reverse complement strand
CAGCCACAATCAACGATGGCGGAACACCAGACGACCCCACAGACGACACCATAGACTTTACTCCTGACCCCAACTTCGATGGCAACCCCACCATTAACTATACAATCACAGACAGTGATGGAGACTCTAGCCCTGCTACTGTAGATATTACAGTAGATAACGTGCCCACAGCAGTCAACGACACAGCCACAGTAGCCGAAACTGGAACCACCAACATTGACATACTCAGTAATGACAACTTTGGTGGAGACGGAGCCGGAACAATAACCATAGATGGAGTCACAGGAGGCACAGCCACAATCAACGATGGCGGAACACCAGACGACCCCACAGACGACACCATAGAATTTACTCCCGACCCCGAAAGTGATGAAGAGCCAAGCATTAACTATACAATCACAGACAGTGATGGAGACAGTAGCAGTGCTACTGTAGCTATTACAGTAGAAGCCGAGCCAACTCCAACTCCAGCACCAAACCAAGAGCCGATCGCCGCTCAAGACAACGGCACAACATTTATTAATCAACCAGTCACATTCAACATTACTGGTAACGATAACGATGTAGATGGCAACATCGACCCCACAAAAGTAGACCTAAACCCCAATACGCCAGGAATTCAAAAAACATTCACAGTATCAGAAGGAACATTTACAGTAAATGATGAAGGAGATGTCACCTTTACCCCTGTTGATGGGTTCGTCGGTGAAGTAACCATCCCCTACACAGTAGCAGACAATGATGGCCAAACCTCTAACCAAGCAAATATCACTGTTGAAGTAGTCAACATTCCACCTGTAGCTACTGAAGACAGCGCCAGTAGTGAAGTGGGAGTACCAGTAACTTTTAACATAGTCAACAACGACACTGATAACGATGGCAACATCGACCCCATATCTATCGATCTAGACCCTGATACACCAGGAATTCAAGAAACATTCACAGTACCAACTCAAGGCACATTTACTGTAAATAATGAAGGAGATGTCACCTTTACCCCTGTTGATGGGTTTGTCGGTGAAGTAAATATTCCCTACACAGTAGATGACAATAATGGCAGCACATCAGAAATAGCTAATATCAATGTCAATATTACTACAGAACTACCTTTTGCCACCGATGACAACGCTAGCACTACGCTTAATACACCAGTTAGTTTCCAGCTAACTGAAAATGACATAGCTGATGAGGGAACTCAGATAGACCCAGGCACTATCGACCTCAACCCTAACACCCCTGAAGTAGAAGAAAAAACAGTAACTGTAGACGAAGGAACCTTTACAGTAGATGATGAAACTGGAGAACTAACTTTTACTCCAACAGATGGATTTGTTGGTGAAGTCACAATTCCTTACACTGTAAAGGATACAACAGAGAATATCTCTAACCAAGGCCAAATTACTGTAGAAGTTATAGATAACCCTCCCATCGCCACAGAGGATAATGCTACTACCTCTGTAAATCAACCAATAACATTCAATATTGGTAACAATGATGTGGATATAGAAGGAGAAGTAGTCCCCTCCACAATAGATTTAAACCCAAGCACACCAGATATTGAAAAAACATTAACAGTACCCAACCAAGGTATTTTCAATGTAGATGAGAATGGCGACCTGACCTTTACTCCCGAAACTAACTTTGTAGGTGAAGTCACAATTCCCTACACTATAGCAGACGAAAACAATAATGTATCAACTCCAGCAAATATAACTGTCACCGTCACCCCAGTAGGTGAGTTAACAGATGACACAGCCAGCACCCCCGCCAACA
>NZ_JBNHEQ010000146.1:19190-43505 GCF_050016015.1 Dapis hubbardiae BLCC-M172 | reverse complement strand
CCTAGACACAGACGGCAACCAATTAGAATCAGCCGAAATCACAGTTACCGTCACCCCAGTAGGTGAGTTAACAGATGACACAGCCAGCACCCCCGCCAACACCCCAGTCAGATTCAGCATCATCGGCAACGACGATGAAAACATTGACCCCACCACCATCGACCTCAACCCAGAAACACCAGGAAGAGAGGACACCATCACAGTTCCCGGTGAAGGAACATTTACCGTAGACAATGATGGAAATGTAACTTTCACCCCCGTTGACGGTTTTGCCGGAGAAGCATCCATCCCTTACGTCGCCCTAGACACAGACGGCAACCAATTAGAATCAGCCGAAATCACAGTTACCGTCACCGGTACTCCAGCACCTACTCCAACTCCAACACCAGACCCAACACTAGAGCCAACACCAGAGCCAACACCAGAGCCAACACCAACACCAACACCACAGCCAACACCACAGCCAACACCAGAGCCAACACCAGAGCCAACACCACAGCCAACACCACAGCCAACACCACAGCCAACGCCACAGCCAACGCCACAGGCAACACCAACACCAACACCAACACCAACACCAGAGCCAACACCAACACCAACACCAACTCCTGACTCAGAAATTATACAAGAGTCTCAAATAGATGATGACCATTCTTGTCCTCCACCTCCAACTATAGAACTTGTAGATTTACCTGTTTTACCTTCTCTAGTTCTTAATACCCAATTTGAACAACTTTTATTTGGTACAGAAGAAAGCGAATTTATTTCAAGCAGTAACTTCATTCAAGCAGCTCAAGTAGCTCAAGCAGGTCAAATAGCTATTGATGGTTTGGAAGGTGACGATTTTATGGAAGGTTCTGAAGAGACTGACATCATGTTTGGTAGTGAGGGTAATGACTCAATTTTTACTCAAGGTGGTTCTGACTTTGCTAATGGTAAAGAAGACAATGACGAGATATATGCAGGAAAAGATGACGATACCGCTCGTGGAGGTAAGGATGATGATACGATGTCAGGCGATATGGGTAATGATACCCTACTAGGTGACAACGGTAACGATTCACTCATGGGTGGTAATATTGCTGGCACAGATACCACAGGCAAGGATATGATGAACGGTGGTAGAGGTGAAGACTACATAAATGGAAATCAAGAGGATGATACAGTCATGGGCGGTAAGGGTAATGATGTAGCTCGTGGTGGTAAGGGTAATGATATGATGTTCGGACAACAAGGCCACGATATGCTCATGGGTGAAAATGGTGATGACCAAATTGTTGCCGATCCTAGCTCAAGTTCATCAGAAGAGGAAATCGGAGAAGATTCTGTTTATGGTGGTCGCGGTAACGATATTATGCAAGGCAGTCGTGGAGACGATATAATGAACGGAGGTAAAGAAAACGACTTCATTTACGGTGGTAAGGACAATGATTTAATCCTTGGCGATCAAGGAGACGATACTCTTTTAGGTCAAGAGGGAGATGATAGTATTTTTGGTGGCAACAATAGTGTTATTGATCCTGATCTATTAGGAGAAGACTTCATTGATGGTGGTGCCGGAAATGACTTCCTCAGTGGTAACTTTGCTAATGACACTATTATTAGTGGTGAAGGTGATGATACTTCACGAGGTGGTAAAGATGATGACATAATGTATGGTTTTTCAGGCGAAGACCTCATGTTTGGCGATCAAGGCAATGATACCCTATGTGGTGGTGATGGAAATGATACTATGTATGGTGACAATCCCGAACTTGTAGCACCATTGGGTACGGAAGGTCAGCAAGACCAGTTATTTGGTGGTATAGGAGACGACCTCATATTTGGTAATCAAGGTCAGGATTCATTGTTTGGAGAGGAGGGTAATGATACTTTGTTAGGAGGTGAGGATAATGACACCTTGTTTGGAGGATTAGGAAACGACTCTCTCATCGGAGAAGCAGGTGACGATTTCTTGTATGGAGGGGAAGGTGATGATACTTTCTCTGGAGGTAGTGGTAGCGATCGCTTCCTGCTCAACTTAAACCAAGGACTGGATATTATTACTGACTTTGATATTAATCAAGACTTCATCGTATTAGATGACGAACTAAATATCGATGAACAAAGTTTCACTGTTGAAACTGTTGATAACAACATTTCAATTTTCTTGAACGAGCAACTTTTAGTCACTTTAGAAAATTTATCTGCAACCTCAGAGCAAATAGTTGGTCGTTTCACTACTGTTAATGATTCCTTGATCATTTAATATCAAATCTGTCGATGGGTAGGGGCGTTTTCCTGACGGAATGCTCCTACAATATGGACTCTTATATTTATACTGAATAAAACTGATGCTACCGGATTTAATAAAATATCATATCATGTCCGGTAGCATCGGTATTGTAAGGTAAGGGTAAGGAAGAAGTAAGAAGGAAGAAGAAAAAAGGAAGAAGGCTTTAGTTAGCTATAACACAAGGTTGAAGAGCAAGAAAAAACTTACATTTCCTGTAGTTATCAGGACTTACGCAAAAAATGAAATTACACACCATCTGTAGGGGCGTTTGCGGAGCATGACCTTAGGAAATGCCATTTACTAACGTAAAGCTCCGCTTTATATGTCGCGCAGCGTTAACGGAGTTGTGCGATAGCAAAACGCCCTTGCTAGATATAGTGGCTCTGCGTAAGTCCTGGTTATATCAAATCCGGTAGTATCAGTATAAAAAAGCAGAGAAACCGGGGAAAGTCTCAAATCCCCTTGTACGGACGTTGCATGCAACGTCCCTACCATTAATATCATGTCCGGATGTAATGGTATAAATAAAATATTTGGCGATCGAGAGGATATATTTTAATTTCTCCCCTACTCCCCTACTCCCCTACTCCCCTACTCCCTTACTATCTTAATTATAAGTGTTCAACCGGACATGGTATAACTTCCCACAAACCCGGTTTCTTATAACGCTTCCATTGCCAAGCGGATTTGATATTATTCACCCTGGAGTTTACACGCTCCAATACCAGCGGACATACAGGGCTTTTCAGATGGATAAACCACATCGTCACAACCAAAATATTGTAGGGACTAACCATGGTTAGTCCCTACTGTGGTCTACTCAAATGAAAACTGCTGTAAGATCAAATCTGGTAGCATTAGTATAATTAAAGAGACGTTACCAAGAACGGGAACGTCTCTTCATCACATTAACTCAAATTACATCAGTTTTGATGCCTCAAGATTAAAAATTAGACAAATTAATTATCTACCTTCAAACCAGCATTATCTTGAGTATAGGTTTCTTGATTAATCTTAACTGGCGTTGCTCCCCAAATCTCTTTCGCATACTCCATAATTGTTCGGTCAGAAGAAAATTTACCCATGCGAACAGAATTATAAATAGACATTTTCGTCCATTTTTCTTTGTCTTGGAAAGCTTGACTAACCCGCTTCTGACATTCAATATAATCTTGATAGTCAGCTAATAGCATATATTGGTCATTGTACAGTAAAGAATCAATCAGAGGCTTGAATAGATTAGGATTGCCTTTGCTAAACCGACCACTAGCAATCCGATCGATCACAGCCTTTAACTCTGGATTTGTATTATAGTAATGCAAAGGTTTATAACCCTTAGCCTTGATATCGAAAACTTCTTCAGCAGTTAGACCAAACAGGAAGAAATTTTCTGCTCCCACTTCTTCACGAATCTCAATATTAGCTCCGTCAAGAGTACCAATAGTCATCGCCCCATTCATGGCAAACTTCATATTACCAGTTCCCGATGCTTCTTTGCCAGCAGTAGAAATTTGCTCTGATAAATCAGCAGCAGGATAAATTAACTGACCTAATGAAGCATTAAAGTTAGCCAAGAAAACTACTTTCAGGCGACCACGCACATCAGGATCGTCATTCACTACATCAGCAACAGCATTAGTCAACTTAATAATCAACTTAGCCATGTAGTAACCTGGAGCTGCCTTGCCACCAAAAATGAATGTGCGAGGTTGAATATTAACATTAGGATTTTGCTTAATCCGGTTGTAAAGAGTAATGATGTGGAATAAATCCAAATGTTGACGTTTATACTCATGGATACGTTTGACTTGAATATCAAACAGAGAATTAGTATCCACCTCAATCCGATTATGCTTTAAAATGTACTCTGCCAGAGCAGCTTTATTCTCCTGCTTAATTTGTCGCCAGCGCTTACAAAATTCTGCATCATCAACATATTTTTCTAGTTGCCTTAGTTTATCTAAGTCTCGCAACCAACTATCTCCTAATTTCTCAGAAAATAACTCAGAAAGTTTAGGATTACTCAATAAAATCCAACGGCGGGGAGTCACTCCATTAGTCTTATTGAGGAACTTTTCTGGGAAAAGTTTGTAGAAATCTTTGAGTACACCTTTTTTCAGCAATTCTGTGTGTAGAGCTGCTACTCCATTTACAGCATGACTACCCACAGTCGCTAAATTAGCCATCCGAACCGATTTTTCTGGTGTTTCCTCAATTATAGATACACGAGAGATTAATTCCTTATCTTTGGGATACCAAGTTTTCACTTGTTCTATGAAGCGGTAATTAATTTCATAGATAATCTCTAAGTGGCGAGGTAGCAGACTACCAAACAAACTAATTCCCCAACGTTCCAAGGCTTCTGGTAGCAAGGTATGGTTAGTATAGGCAAAAGTATGTTGAGTAATATGCCAAGCACGCTCCCAGTCGATATCATACTCATCAATCAACAACCGCATCATCTCCGCAATAGCAACAGCAGGGTGAGTATCATTTAACTGAATTGCTGTTTTATCGCTTAAGTTATCTAAGTTTGGGTTGTGTAATAAATGCCTACGAATGATATCTTGCAAAGCACACGAAACGAAGAAATATTGCTGCTTCAGTCGGAGTTCCTTACCTTGGGGAGTATTATCATTAGGATAGAGAACTTTTGATATAGTCTCCGAACTCATTTTTTCTGCTACTGCACCATCGTAGTTTCCAGAATTGAATTCTTCAAACTTAAAGTCTACACTAGCTTCTGCACGCCACAGACGTAGCGGGTTAACTGTATTCACTTTATAGCCAGGAACAGGAGTATCATAAGGAATACCAATAACAGTTTCAGCCGGAAGCCAAGTTACTCGATAATGACCTTTTTCATCATGGTAAGTTTCTGTGATACCGCCAAACTTAACTTCTACCTTTTCTGCTGGACGAGCTATTTCCCAGGGGTTGCCAAAGCGCAGCCACTTATCTGGAATTTCTGCTTGCCACCCATCCTGTACAGTTTGGGTGAAAATGCCAAACTCATAGCGAATACCATGACCCATCGCTGGAATTTCTAGGGTAGCTAGAGAGTCCAAAAAACAAGCTGCTAACCTACCCAAACCTCCATTTCCTAAGCCTGGATCATCTTCTTGTTCTAGTAGTTCATCCAAGTTAAGTCCAGACTCGCTAACAGCTTGACGAATTTGTTCATATATGCCTAGGTTAATCAAACTATTACCTAGGTGACGACCCATGAGAAATTCTGCCGATAAGTAGTATACTACTTTAACATCTTTCTCATTGTAAGTCCGAATTGTCGAAAGAAAGCGTTGGAGTAAGCGATCGCGTATAGTATAGGCCAAAGCACGGTAGAAATCATCCTGTTTTGCCATGGACTCATAAGTACCTTGCAAATAAAACAGGTTATCAGCTAGGGCACGTCTCAGAGTGGTAACACTCATACCTGTGCGATCGTCTTCTACCTGAATTTGATTTTCAGTAGTGGGGTTGATGGGTTGATTCATTAGCGCTCCTTAAATTTTACTGTCATCAATTTTATTTCAGTAGAAAGGTGGTTAGACTAATTAGCTTTGCCACACAGGAGTTATTCTATAGGAAACTTTTAATGAAGTGAGACTAGCCAATTACATTATATCCCTTTACTAATCTAGGTAAAATCAAAATCTATAACTATCAAAGGTTCTTAAGCATATATAAGTATTTAATTTTAATCATTTTTACAGAATTGATCCGAATATTTGGGTATTTTTTGGCCATCTATTTACAAGTCAGAAGTCGTAGGGGCGAATGGCCATTCGCCCCTACAGAAGTCAGAAGTTTGGAAAAAATCATATTTGTATAATTAAGTTTGGATAAATTAATAACTGATAACTGAAATGACACTACCTAATGGCCCAGCCCTGTCACCATTACAACGAAGAATCCGGACTTGGAAATTTATTTTTAGTCCCTTATCTACCATAGAAGAGGGATACTCTAAATATGGAGATGTTTTTAGAACAAATACTAATTCTTTGTTCCCTTTCATCTACTTCTGTCACCCTAAAGCCATTCAACAAATTTTTACTGCTCACCCTGATACTTTTGGTTTAGGAGGTCGTAGTAGTATTTTGCAATATTTTGTGGGCAAAAACTCTCTACTCTTCCAAGATGGCGATCGCCACCAACGGCAAAGAAAATTATTAATGCCACCTTTTCATGGCGATCGGATGCGTAACTATGGAGACTTAATCTATAACATTAGTTCTGATGTGATTAGTCAGTGGCAAATAGATAAACCTTTTCCGATCCGCAGGTCAACCCAAGAAATATCTCTCAAAGTAATTCTTGGTGCTGTATTTGGTTTAAATCAAGGACAACGTTATGAAAAACTTAGACTTCTGATGTCTGATGTTCTCGACTCTATGAGTTCTCCTGTCAGTTCTATTTTTCTGTTTTTCAATGTCCTGCGCAAAGACTGGGGACCTTGGAGTCCTTGGGGGAGATTTTTGCGGAAAAGACAGGAACTCCACGAACTAATATTGGCAGAAATTGAAACTGCAAAGAAAGAGGGAAATCATACTGATGATATTCTTAGTTTATTACTAGAAGCGCGTGATGAAGCAGGTCATCCCATGAGTGACGAAGAAATTAAGGATGAACTGCTGACAATGCTTTTTGCTGGTCACGAAACTACGGCATCAGCTTTAGCATGGGCGTTATATTGGATTGACAAAATTCCATCAGTGCGAGAAAAACTTAGGGCAGAATTAGCAACTATTCCTGGTAACTCAGACAAAGTTGCCATTACTAAACTTCCTTATCTCAGTGCTGTTTGCCAAGAAACTCTACGCATTTATCCCATTGCGCTCGGTGCTGTTCCTAGAATTGTTAAGAAACCTATAGAAATTATGGGTTATCAATTGGAACCGGGAACGGTGGCAATGGTGTCTATTTATCTGACTCATCACCGGGAAGATATTTATCCAGAACCTAAACAATTTAAACCGGAACGTTTTCTGGAAAGACAATTTTCACCCTATGAATATTTACCATTTGGAGGAGGGAGTCGTCGTTGTATAGGTTCAGCTTTTGCTTTATTTGAAATGAAATTGGTACTGGCGACTATTTTATCACAGTACGAACTGAAGTTAGTTTCTAATCGACCAATAAAACCTGTTCGCAGGGGTTTAACAATGGCACCTCCTGGAAATATGCGAATGGTTGTGAAACAGAAGTTTAATAGTTCTGTTGCTTGATAAATTCAAAAATTTTGTAAATAATGTGCATTTGTTCGACTGGTAGGGTTCGGAGTCAGGAGTCATATAAAATCCGGTTGAACAGTCGTCCTTATCGACGATAGGAAGCAATCTCGTGATACCCCTGAGATTGCTTCCTTCCACGGAGTGACCGTCGCAATGACTTGAGTATAGTAATTATCCGGATTCTATATCAGGTAGAATGAGTAGGGGCGAATGGCCATTCGCCCCTACAATATAGACTCTTACCTTTAATGCTGAATAATATAGAATCCGGTTGAAAAATCGTCCCTATCGACGATAGGAAGCAATCGCAGAAGTGCGCGGAGATTGCTTCCTTCCAGGGAGTAACCGTCGCAATGACTTGGGTATAGTAATTATCCGGATTCTATATAACACCAATGCTACCGGATTTGATATTATCTACTATCTTTAAAATACACTTTTCCTAAAGCAGCAGGAGGGGTAGATTTGCCTGCCAAACCAATTAAAGCTAACAAAGCAATAACATAAGGTAAGATCTCTAAAAATTGATAGGGAATATTCAGATTAAAAGCTTGAAATCTCAATTGTAAAGCTTCTGTTGCGCCAAATAATAAACAAGCTAAAACAGTATAAAATGGATGCCATCTACCAAATATTAGAGCTGCTAAAGCAATAAAACCTTTTCCACTACTCATACCTTCGGTGAAAAATTTAACATGAACTAATGCTAAATAAACTCCTCCTAAACTTGCCAAACAACCACTAAAACTTACGCTTAAATAACGCACTAAACTAACAGATATTCCGGCTGTTGCTGCTGCTTGGGGATATTCGCCTACTGCTCTTAATGCTAAACCCCAACTGGTATTAAAAATGATATAAGTAGAAACAGGAATTAATAGCAAAAGTAGATAAAATAATAAATCTTGATTGAAGAATATTCCTAAAATTGGTAAGTTTTTTAATCCGAACAAGTTAATAGTTTCAATACCTGGTAAAGCAATTGTGCCACTGTCAAATAATACTCTTGCACCATAAGCTGTTAATCCTGATGCTGCTAAATTTATTGCCAGACTTGAGACTATTTGATTGACTTTTAAATTGACACAAAGATACGCATGAATTAAGCCTAAAATTCCTCCAGCTAAAATTGCTATAAAGGTTCCTAGCCAGACATTTTCAGTAGTAACAGAAACAGCCGCACTGACAAAAGCTCCTGTTAATAACATTCCTTCTAAAGCAATATTTAGAATACCGGAACGTTCAGAAAATATTCCACCTAAACCAGCAAAAGCTAGAGGTATAGAAAGTCGAATTGTGGCAGATATATAATCAGAGAGAAAGTTGATATTTGTCATTTTTTGAGGATTATTTTTGATTAAAAGGTAGTCATTAATAGGAAAGTTTAACGGTGGTGCATTGTAATGGTTGTTTATTGTAATTATTTTGATTAAGGGAATAGTGGGAGCATCTTGCTCCCTTCCTATTTATTCTTAATGAGGTACATCCGTCGCGGGCAAGATGCCCGCACTACAAAGGTTTTATTATTAATTTCTGTACTTTATATACTTGAAATATGCTGTAACTTTTTGTTGGGTTTCCTTTGTCAACCCAACCTACAAAATGCTCCCCCACTCCCCTGCTCCCCTACTCCCCTACTCCCTTACTCCTGACTCCTTTTTCAAATTCAAACGCTAGACTTATTGCCAAAAATAACACTGTTAAACCTTGAATAGCATAAACAATAGTTATCGACACCCCCGCACTCCGCTGCATTACATTCGCTCCACTCCTGAGAATACCAAAAAATAGGGATGTTAAAATTACTGCTAGTGGGTTGCCTCGACTTAATAACGCAATGGCGATCGCGTCAAAACCATAACCAGGTGAAAAGTTTTCAAACAACCGATATTTTGCTCCTAATACTTCTGCACTTCCTGCCAAACCTGCTAAACCACCGGATAAACCCATGACTGCGAGAATAGTCTGGTTGACAGAAATTCCAGCGTAACGAGCTGCAGTCGGGTTTTGTCCGACGGCATCGACTTGATAACCGAAGGCAGTAAACGACAACACCACGGCTAAAATTATGGCAATAGCTAACCCCAATAAAATTCCGGCGTGAGCTTGAGTTTTGGGCAAAATTATCGGTAAACGCGCTGACTCGGCAATGAGAGGAGTGTAGGGACTAGGAGCGTCGGGGGCGATAAGTGGTTCGTTTACCATGTAATTGACAAAATTTTGAGCGATGTAATTTAGGAGTAGAGTAGTCAGCACTTCATTTAAACCACGGGCGACTTTGAGATAACCAGCGATCGCTCCCCAAATTGCTCCGAGAAGAAAACCTCCTGTCAATGCTAGGGGTAAATGTATCCATATTGGGAAGTTAGGCAAATATAGTCCGACGACAACACTACCTAAAGCACCCATATAAATTTGCCCTTCCCCACCGAGATTAAATAAACCTGCTCGTAATGCTATTAATATTCCTAAACTTGCTAGCAGTAGTGGGGTGGTTTTGCTGAGGGTGTCGCTGAAACCGAAGTAGGTTGTGAGAGATTCTTGGAATAGGGCGGTATAGGCAGTTATGGGGTTGGTTTTGGCTAGGAGCATTAAGCCTGCTCCTGTTAATAAGGCGGCGAATACTGCGAATATTGGGAGTAGAATTGATTTGAGAATTTTCTGCATCATTTTGTAGTAGATCGTAGGTTGGGTTAAGCGACAGCGCAACCCAACAGAAAACTTATCGACTTGCTTTACCATTATGGCTATACCACCACTGTTGATTTTTGTTGGGTTTCCTCCGTCAACCCAACCTACACAATAATTATCCGAACTAATAACTGTTCACTGAAAAAGCTGATCACTGATAACTGAAAAGGCGGCTGAAACGGTTATCTGTTAAAGTCTACAAGTCTCTGCGCGAGAGAAGAGGAATACCCCCAATCTCTCCCACAATTTCCTACTCCCCACCGCCGGCCCTTCCACGGCCACCAACAAAGGGAGGTGTCCTTCGTAATGCGTATCTGTACTAAAAGCTAGGTCGTCCCATAGCATCCAGTTTTCCTCCTCTCCTTCCCCTTGAATCCATCCTACTTCTTTAGCAAAGTTTTCCCACACTTCCTGATTATACTTCCTCGTACCACCCAAACTTTGATAAATTTTCTTTTGCAGAGAAAAGCCAAACTTACCATCACTATATTTTACCCAAAGCTGGTCTATTATGCGGAGGTCTTGGCAAGGAAATTGCTCTATCTCTTTTATGTCTAGATATCTTTCTTTTTCTCGCTCTGCAACTTGTAACATAACCTTATAAGTTTCAATATCCGCCTCTTTCCACTTTTTAGCAGCTAGGAACTCACGCAGTGTAAAATATTTAGTAGGTAAACTTTGTTGTGGAGAAACTTCCAAGAGTTTTTTAATCGAACCATTTTCAAAAATATACTTTTTGCCAGATTTTTTCTCATTATTCAATATCATTTCAGAGGAAAGTAATTGTTTAATTTTTGGGTAATTTTTTAGCCAATAATTTGCATTTCCTGCTTCCCGATCGCTAGGTGTAGATTCATAACTAAGTATGACGGAATTATTTGATTTAAGAGATTTATCAATAGCATCTTTTTCTAACTCAGCAAGTAGTTGATAATTATTCTTGAGTTCCAAAAGAAGGCGGGGATATCTGAGGGTAATAGCAGTAAACTTTCCTATTTGCTCTGTGCTTATTGTTTGTCTTTCAGCAAAAGTCACTCCAATAGAATAATAGGCAATATAAATCTTGAGCCTCAGTACATTAATATATTGTTTTAAACGACGGGGATTATAATCAAAGAAAGGAGCAACCATCTCTATGACTTTAGCAAGGCTATCTGAATCTAAATCTTTTTCAATAATTGCAAAAATAGGTAAATCTGGAGATTCTGATTCTCTTTTTTCTGCTTCTTTTTGTGAATTGCGTCCCTGAATAAAGGGATAAAGATATAGAGAAATTTCCTTATGAAAATAAAGACTGAATAATCTAAAATATTTGTCCTTCAATAGTTTAGCGATAGCCAAAAAATAAAAACAATACCAAAAATAAGGAATAACAAATTTTTCTATAATTTTTTTGACTGAACGTTTTGCTAAACGAAATGTTTTGGGTAAATTTAATAAGTTAAATACTTTAGCAATCAAATTATGAGGAATCCAAAAAAAACGTTTTTCTTGTTTTTCTGGATAAGTTTTAATTTCTGAGATTTTTTCAACAAAACTATCCAACGTCTTTTGAGAAGGTGCAGGAACCGAGAATGATAATTGCACAAACTTTTCCAGAAAACTAAAACCATAATCAACTTTTGTGCTCAACTTTTGATTTTCGTTTTCTTTGGCTTGATTTTCGGTGATCGCTGAAGCTAGAAAAGGAATAACATTTCTTTGTTTAAAACTTATTGCTGCTGCTATCTTTTCCCTATCCATACCCAAGATAAAAATTATTTTTGGGTCATTAGAAATCATCATATTTAGAGCTTGCAATAAATCTGCTGATTTACCCAACTCACAACGATCGAGGTCATCAATAAAAACATAAATCTTCTCATTTTCTCCCACATAAGCATCAACAATTTTAGAAAAATCCTCGTGAAATTTTTCAATAAAAGCTACTTGTTTATCATAATCAGGATGTTCGAGATATTGAGTCAAATCCATTTTCTGGTCGCCAATTAAATCCTTTAATATTGCCAGAAGTTTTCCAACTCCAGCAAACCCAGCACCATAACCTCCCAGTTGTAACCAGAAATTTAAAAGTTGATTATTTTCTTCTTCTTGATTATCAGTTTTTTGCTCATCTTTTTCATCTTCCTCTTCTGCATCTGAATCTGTTTTAACAATATCTACAAATCTTTCATAAAAAGGAAAAATTCCCGCGACTTTATCTCGAAAAAATACAACAACTGGAACAGAAGCAATAATAGTTGCCATCAACCATATTATTACCAAAGTCTGGAGAAATTTCACTGGTTTATTTTTCCAGTCAAGACGATTACCGATTAGTATTAAGTAACTCCAGACATTATATAAAATATCGGATAAATTGCGATTTTTCGACAATTGTTCTAAAAAAGATAGAGCAAAAGTCGCCCAAAGTGATTCAGATTTATCATGTCGCCAAGCATTAAACCAAACAGTTTGAGTTTCTTGCTTTAATCTTAATCTGAAAAATTCATAGATATCTGACACATCGCTGAAAATAATCCGGTCTTTTTTAATCTTCTGCCAAACTTTCTTTAAATCTTCCTTATCTAATTCTTTAGACTTCTTTTTAACCTCAGTTTCAAGTTGTTTCATAAAAGAAGACTTACCACTACCCCATTCACCTTCGATAGAAATAGTTAGTGGCGGTTTAGTATCTTTATGAGTTAAAAATTCAGCCATTGCAATAACATAAGGAGTAAAACCAAGTTCATCATTTGTCGTTGGTTGGTCGCCTACTGTAATAATTTGTTTTGAATTTTCTGTAGATTCAGACATAATTTATCAGTTATCAGTTATTAGCTTTTTCAGCCCTTTTTACTATAGCAAATAAAATTTTGCCAATCTCATCTTTTCAGTTGTCAGCTTTTGCACGCATTCCATGTTATAATCAACCATAAAAATTATCACCAATTAAAGAAAAAAATCAATTATGGCAACTTATTTAATAACAGGAACTAATCGTGGTATTGGCAAAGAATTATGTAAACAAGTTCATAGCAAAGGTAATCAAGTAATTGCTGTTTGTCGCCAGTCAGATGGGGAATTAGAAAGTCTAGGAATTTCTGTATAAATAGGAGTAGATATTACTTCGGAACAAGATATAAATAGTTTGGTTAATCGTCTCCAGGGAGTAAAGTTAGACGTACTAATTAATAATGCCGGAATAGTCGAAAGAAAAAATAACTATCTAGATGATTTAGATTTTGATAGTATTCGCCAACAATTTGAAGTGAATGCTATGGGAACTTTACGCCTAACTCATGCTTTATTACCCTTGATAGAATCTGGTGGAAAAATTGCCATTATTACAAGTAGAATTGGTTCCATAGATGATAATACTTCCGGTGGTTCCTACGGTTATCGAATGTCAAAGGTTGCTGTTAGTATGGCAGGTAAATCTTTGTCTGTAGATTTAAAACCACAGGGAATTTATGTCGCAATTTTACATCCAGGTTTAGTTAGCACTAGGATGACAAATTTTACAGGAATTTCTCCCGAAGAATCTGCTAAAAATTTATTGGCTAGAATTGATGAATTAAACTTAGAAAATACAGGAACTTTTTGGCACGCCAAGGGTGAAGTATTACCTTGGTAGTTTCAGTTATCAGCTTTTTCAGTTCTTCCCACAATTTTATCAATTATTTTTCCCTATTCCCTGTTCCCTACTATGCGCAAAAAATCTATATTTTTTTTGGAGAGGTCTATTAAAAATAAGATTCCATATTGTAGGGGCGAATGGCCATTCGCCCCTACCCATTGTATGACGATAAAAAGAATTATTTTACTCCGAAGTCAACAGATTTGATATTAAATAAATTGAAAGAATAGACAAAAAATTATCTATGTTAAACAGAATCAAAGAATTAGCAACTACCCTCGCACCTCGTCTAATTGAAATTCGTCGCCATATTCACTCCCACCCAGAATTAAGTGGCCAAGAACACCAAACTGCTGCTTATGTTGCAGGTGTATTATCTTCCTCCGGTCTTCATGTCCGCGAAGCTATTGGTAAAACTGGGGTTCTGGGAGAACTCAAAGGCAGCAACAATACTCATCAGTGGCTGGCCATTCGTACAGATATGGATGCTTTGCCAATTAGAGAAGGTACTGATTTAGATTTTGCCTCCCGTAATCTTGGCATTATGCACGCTTGCGGTCACGATGTCCATACAACAGTCGGTTTAGGTGCTGCAATGGTTTTATCTGAGTTGGGAGAACCCCTACCAGGAAATGTCCGTTTTCTGTTTCAACCTGCTGAGGAAATTGCCCAAGGTGCCAGTTGGATGATTAAAGATGGAGCGCTGGAGGATGTAAAGGCAATTTTAGGAGTCCATGCTTTCCCGACTATTCCCGCAGGTTCGGTGGGTATTCGCCATGGGGTACTAACTGCTGCTGCTGATGATTTGGAATTAACAATTATTGGAGAATCTGGTCATGGTGCCCGTCCCCACGAAGCTATAGATGCTATTTGGATTGGTTCTCAGGTAATTACAAATTTACAACAGGCCATTAGTAGGACTCATAATCCTTTGAGACCTGTAGTGTTAACAATTGGTAAGATTACTGGCGGAAGAGCACCAAATGTGATAGCAGATCAAGTAAAAATGTCGGGAACTGTGCGATCGCTCCATCCAGATACCCACAAAGAATTACCTGCCTGGATTGAAAATATTGTGGCCAATGTTTGTAGTTCTTATGGCGCTAAGTATGAACTAAATTATCGTCAGGGAGTCCCCTCTGTACAAAATGACCCAATGTTGACTCAGTTAGTCGAGTCAGTAGCTTTGGAGGCTTGGGGTAGTGATCGGGTTACTATTTTACCAGAGCCTTCCCTTGGTGCAGAAGATTTTTCTATGTATTTGGAGCAAGTTCCAGGTATGATGTTTCGTCTAGGAGTGGGACACAAAGACAAACATAACTATCCTCTCCATCATCCCCAATTTGAGGTAGATGAATCTTCTATTGTTACTTGTGTGGTAGTTTTGGCTTATGCTGCCTATAAATATTGGCAGAATCATTAAAATTAAAAATTCAAAAGTCAAAAGTTTTATTTTGGCAATGACTAGCTGTTAGTAAGGCTAAGTTGTCATCACCAAACTTCTAACTCCTATACAAAAAAATTTACTGCAAAAATAGGTTTGAAACTCCAGCCTATAGGTTTTTTAACGATAAATTATCTTCTAACTATCAGCAAAAAAGTATTAAAATAGAAGTAGTAAATTGAATTAGTAAGTAGG
This sequence comes from Dapis hubbardiae BLCC-M172, assembly GCF_050016015.1. Lineage (NCBI taxonomy): Bacteria > Bacillati > Cyanobacteriota > Cyanophyceae > Oscillatoriales > Microcoleaceae > Dapis > Dapis hubbardiae. Next base: position 28,044 of record NZ_JBNHEQ010000146.1, on the reverse strand, counting down.
TAAAGTAGGTAGGTATAATTATCTGTTGAAAAAGTTGTAGTGGCGGGTTTTACTGAAAGGCTTGACATAAGCGCAATGTAGTTTTTTAAGCCTACCCTACGCTTGTTCGTTTATTTATGCTTACTTACTTTAAGATGGGTTGAAGTGTCTAGTCATATTAACCAGATAACAGAAGTAGTAGCTTCAAGTCAATGGAGTTTTATACTTAATTTATTCCTAATTCAATATTAGTTAATAACTTGAAATTTTAGGAGAAATATTTTGCCATCAGAACAAGAAGAACGGATTAAACAATTATTCATAATGGAAGCAGAAGAACATTTAGTAACCTTAGAAAATGGGTTGGTAGATTTGAAGTCTACAATGTCAGATTCTGAAACTATTAATGATATGTTTAGAGCAGCTCACTCTGTAAAAGGTGGAGCTGCTATGTTGGGAATGCACAGTGTAAAAAAGGTAGCTCACCGTTTAGAAGATTGTTTTAAAATAATTCGAGAAAATCCTGTTGATATTGACCAAACAGTAGAATCTCAATTTTTAAAAGGATATGATACTCTCAAAGATTTAGTAGAACGTCTCCAAGGTCCTTATGGTTTGAGAGAAGAAGAAGGAGAAGAAATAGTAGAAAATGCTTTGCCTGTATTTGCTGAGTTAGAATCTAATTTGAATACTTTAGTTAGTGGTGGAACTGTTACTAAATCTACTACTTTTGAATATGGAAAAGAGAAGGCAAAAACTAATTTTTATCAACAGGTTAAAGATAAATTAAAAGAAATGTTGGAGCTGTTTAAAAAGGGTGATTCTCCAGATTCAAGAAAACAACTAATAGACGGTTGTAATGGTTTGTTGCAGTTGGATGAAAATACAGAAATTTGGCAGACTTTAGTTAATGCTTCTCAACAAGCTCTGACTAATTCTAAGTTATCTTATCAAGTTCTAGCACCTGTGATTATTAAAGAACTTAATCAAGCAGGTGAGTTAATCCAAGCAGGAAAGGTAGAGGAAATAGTACCGAGTAAAGATTTAAAAGAAATTGCAACTCCTCCCAAAGCAACAACTTCTGAACAGAAAAAAGTAACTTTACCAAAAGACCCCAAAGAAGTGGTAAAATTAATTATTAAAAGTTTTGACAATAAGCAACAAGAGGCGATCGCTAAATTATTAGTTAAGCACGTTAAGTCATCTAAAAATAATTGATTAAGTAGTAGTTGAAGATGATAATTTTCAGGGGTGTCTTACGGTATAGAAACCGGGTTTATATAGATATCTAATAAGACTCAAATATGCTCACATAAACCCGGTTTCTAGGATTGAGTAATTCTAGTTGTACAGTCCATTGTCAGCAACCCTAAATTTCCTCATTTCTGACTTCTGACTCCTGACTCCTCACCGCTCTTTCTTCTTTGATATTTTCCTCAAGTTTATGCAAAGCTTGATTAACTTTTTCCTCCAATTTTTGAAATTGTTGTTGTTTTAAGTCACTCCATTCTGGCAATTTATTAATAAACTGTTGTAAATCAATAATTACACTTGTTAAATCGTTAATTTGTTGTAGTTCTGGTCGTTGTTTAAACTGCTGAGAAACTAAATCTAATTCTGTTTGTAATAACTTGATAGTTTGTTCTTGAAGTTCTAACCGATTTGACAAACTTTTAATCGTTTCCATGAAAGGTTGACTTTTCCCTTCTCCCTGATTATTGCCTAATGTTTGAGCCGTAGATTCAAAAGAATTTATACTATTTTTTAACTGAGAAATAACCTCATAAATTGACTCTTGATATTCGTCTAATTTTCTAGTATTATCAAATTTAATGGCTTGAGTTTGTGCTGCTAATTTTCGTCTATTAAACAGATTTAACAATAAAGATATAAAAACAAATACTACCGGATAAATAATTGGTTGCTCAAACATATAATTACCAAAAATTCCGACGGCAGAAGCAGTAATAAAAATATATTCAAGGATTTCTAAAAGACGCAGGCGGTGCAACATATTTATTGAATTATAATTTTGTTTATTAATATAGCAATCCTAATTTAAGTTGTAATATTTTGGTTGTAGTTAGGAGTCAGGAGTCGTAGGGGCGTTTTCCTGACGGAATGCTCCGCAAACATGTCGCGCAGCGAAACGGCCGTTAGCTTCGCATAACTATCGTTAACGCCCGTACAGGAGTCAGAATTTTCAATAAAATAAAGAGTTTCAAGAAGAGCATTTAATGTAGTAAACTGACACATTTAATGGGTGTGCATTAGGGCGGGTTTATATAAATCTTAGGGTAGGCATGAAAATTCTAGTTAAAACCCGCCCCTACTATTGGAACATTTTAGGTGTGTCACGTCACTACAATATTATAACTATTCACCTCCTTTTAGCCAATCCTTACTATTGCAGAAGAGGTAATTATTAATTATTAATTATTAATTGTTAATTATTAATTATTGAATCTTCCTTCTTTCTTCCATTATATTTCCAAAAGTAAAACAGCTAAACTAAAATAAATTAATACACCTAAAATATCAACAGCAGTAGTAATAAAAGGAGCAGACATTAACGCCGGATCTAACTTTAATAATCGAAAGATAAATGGTAAAGCTGCACCAGCAACAGAAGCAATAATAGTAATAGCAAATAAACTAATACCTACCACAAAAGCTATAGCCAAATTTTGTTGCAAAATATAAGCCCAAATTATTGCAACTATCCCCAACATTAAACCTAGCAAACTACCAGCAATTCCTTCCCGAATAATCACCTGTAAATTTCCCATTCCTTGCATTTCATCAGTGCTAAAACCACGAATTATGACAGTAGATGACTGGGAACCAACATTACCGCCAGTATCATTAAGCAGGGGAATAAATGCAGCTAAACCTACCACTTTTTCCAAAACTTCTTCCTGAGAAGTAATAATTTTACTCGTGAAAGTATTAGTTAAAAGTAATATTAATAACCAAAAGACTCGCTTCTTAGTAACAGCCAACAAATTAACCTGAAAATAATCATCACCTTCAGACTCTACCCCACTTAATTTATAAATATCTTCGGTAGTTTCTTCCTGCACAATATCAATAGCATCATCAACAGTAATAATTCCCACCAGTCGCCTTTCTTTATCTACAACTGGAACCGCAATTAAATCATAATGTTGGATAACTCGGACTACCTCTTCTTGGTCAGTGTTAGTTTGAACAGACACCACATCACGATTCATTATTTCACTAATACTTTGTTCCAAGGAAGCAGTCACTAATTCTCGTAACGACAGTATCCCAACTAAATGTTGTTGTGCATCAGTAATATATAAGTAATAGATAGTTTCAGAAACATCAGCTAAAGAACGTATTCTTTCTAAACTCTGAGCTACAGTTTCATCAGACTCTAGACTAACATATTCTGGAGTCATTATTCGCCCAGCGGTATCTGGTTGATAACCTAACAAAAGCGATGTAGCTTCCCTTTCGCGAGGACTAAGTTCAGAGTTGAGACGTTGCAACAATTTGGGTGGCAACTCATCAAACAGTTGGGCGCGGTCATCTGGTGACATTTTATTTACAATATCTCTAATTTCCTGATGGCGAAACTGTTGAGATAAAGATTTTTGTGTAGAGGGTTCAAATTGTTCATAAACAGCGATCGCCTCTTCTGTTGGAAGTAGTCGAAAAACTACAAGCTGTATATCTTCGGGTAAAAGTTCTATAGCTTCAGCAATATCAGTTGGTTGTACGGGTGCTAAGAAATTTTTTACTTCAGCTAGGTTATCCTCTGCAATTAAGTTTTGTAGTTGCGTTCGGACTTCATAAACAGTTGCTTGGGAAGATAGACGACTTGTGTACATGATTTTTTTCCTTTTGAGTGGGATAGAAAAAATTAACAGTGGAAATATTATCAAGGGTTTTGGATGAGCTAATGCTTCTGTTCTACAGATAGCATAAACAGCGCTATTATTCCGTTAGGGTATGGGCGAAATTCATTCAGTAGGGGCGGGTTCATCCCAAAACATTGACAAAACCCCAATAAATTAAATCAACCCGCCCCCAAACCACCACCCACCAGTGCGCAGTAGGGGCGGGTTCAGGCAAAAATATTGACATTAACCGATAAATTAAATCAACCCGCCCCCACATGGTTGTCCGTCTCACCAAGGGGTGTCTATTGTGCGTGGGTGAAATAGGGGGCGGGTTTAGCAAAATATTTGACATCAGCACGATGTTCTCCTCAAAACCCGCCCCTACAATATTTATGACTCCTGATGTCTCCAATAAACTCCTTGCTACCCAGCTATAGGGGGCGGGTTGACAAGACATGATTGTGCTGATATCAATACTTTTGGTTAAACCCGCCCCTACAATATTTATGACCCCTGGCTCCTCAAATAAACTCTCCCCTACTTTCATATCTGTAAAATTATTCGAGCCAAGTTGAAATAAATCAAAACACCGAGAACATCCACAGCAGTTGTAATAAAAGGTGCTGACATTAATGCCGGATCTAACCCAAAGGAACGAAACAGGAACGGTAAAGAAGAGCCAGCAACAGAAGCCAAAATCGAAATAGCGACTAAACTTACTCCCACCGTCACTGATACTTCTAAATTTCCATTGACAATAAATAAGTACGCCCAACCTGTTGCCAATAAACCGAGAATACCTCCAAGCATTGCACCAGCAGCAGCTTCCCGGAGAATCACTTTCAGAGGTCCGATCTTCCAGATTTCATCAGTATTCATACCCCGAATGACAACAGTTGAAGATTGCGCCCCCACATTTCCACCAGTACCAGTTAATAATGGAATAAATGCTGCTAAAGCAACTACCTTTTGTAGAACATCTTCTTGCGCCGTAATAATTCCACCCGTAACACTATTAGTCAGTAACAACACAAATAACCAAACTACCCTTCTCCGAGCAGCAGTAAATAAATTTACCTGGAAATAATTATCACCATCAGACTGTACTCCACCCAAGGCATAAATATCTTCGGTAGTTTCCTGTTCCAAAATATCGAGAACATCATCAACGGTAATGATACCCACGAGTCGTTGTTCGCTGTCTACCACTGGTATTGCCAGAAAATCATAACGCTGGATAACACGGGTAACCTCTTCTTGATCAGTACCAGTTTGCACGCTGACAAAATCACGACTCATTATTTCACCAATTGTTTGGTTTAGCTGAGAGGTGACTAAATCTCGCAAGGACAGAATACCTGTGAGGTGGCGGTTAGTGTCAGTGACATATAGAGAATAAACTGTCTCGGTAACATGAGCTAATGAGCGAATACGTTCTAAACTTTGGCCAACGGTATATTCTTCTTTCAGGGAGATGTATTCCGGTGTCATTATCCGCCCTGCTGTTCCAGAGTTGTAACCCAGGAGTTGGGCGGTAGCTTGGCGTTCGCTGGGGCTGAGTTGACCTAATAAACGTCGGACAACCGCTGCAGGTAATTCTTCAAATAGTTTAGCGCGGTCGTCAGGCGACATTTTATCAACAATATCTATGACTTCTTGGCGCTTAAATTTTTCGCATAGAGACTGTTGTACACTGGAGTCTAATTGTTCATAGACTTCGATCGCCTCATGTTTGGACAGTAACCGAAAGGCAATAACTTGCATAGTTTCTGGTAAACCCTCGATAGCTTCAGCAATATCGGGTGGTTGTACTGGAACTAACATAGCTTTAGCTCCAGACAAGTTATCTTGTTCTAGTAGAGCTTGAAGTTGCGATCGAACTAATTCCCGTAATTCTTGACGAGAAATTGTCGTTACGGAAGGGGATGAATAGTTATTATCTTCAATCAAAGTTAACCCTCCTATGATATAGATTCCTGAATCCAGTTTAGAGGCTAAGGGAAGTTTTTTCTCCTTAGAGTTAATAAATTCCTAATTTTTAGGGGGTAGTTTATACCATTTCTCAAAAACTTTTCTACATTTTCTTGAGCCAGGGAGTGGGGGAGTAGGAGAGGTGGAGGTAGGGACGTTGCATGCAACGTCCCTACAAAATAAGAATAATTAACACATACATTAGGTGGCTAATAATTATCAAAAAGGTTCCATGCGCCTCTGTTAATTACTTAATAATTGAAGTGTCACCTATAGTTAACAAAGTCAAATTTTATCGGGGACGGTTTAGATAAAAGTTAATAATTTATCCAAAAAAACAGTACAAAAGCCACCCCTTATTTTCTTCTTTCTTCTTCCTTCTTCCTTCTTCCTCCTTGCTTTTTTTACAATCCACTACATTTATCTTGAGCAGAAATAGTCACTCCGATAAATGGAGATGTACCTCCTGCCAACCTAGTTAAAATATCTGTAATTGTATTAATTTGACGCTTAGTTATAACGTATTCATTAACTGTTTTTTGCCACTCCGAATCATTAGCAGGTAAAATCATCCCATAAGAAATACAGGTAAGTGGTCTATTTGGTTCTAAAGCATATTGATTTTCTTTTAATCCTTGTCGGAATGCTTCTCCTACTAATAAAATTCCATCACTAGCAAAAGCATCTATTGTACCTGCAACAGCATCTTTAACTGCAGTTTCTCTTCCCGATGCTCCTTGATAAACTTTTTGGTCTGCCAGTTGATATCGACTATCAATAAATTTTTGTGTCAGAGAATCATTAAGAACCCCAATTAAAATTCCTTCCAAAAATCCATCCGGATTAACTGTTAATCTTCTGTCTGGTTTCATCATTAAATATGTGCCAGTTGTGAAAAAACGTTCAGAATAAATAACTCCTGTTGGTGGATTTTTTCTGATAGTATTAGGACCACATTCTACATGAACTCGCTTATTAGCTACACTGCTATGCCGTCCTTGTTCTGAATCTTCATCAAGAATAGTTTCTAATTTTTCTACAGTAATAGTTCGGTTTAATTTTTGTTCTAAATCTTCTTTCAAACCATTCATTAATTCTAGACAAATTCCTTCCCATTTACCGCCAGAAACATAACCGAAAGGAGCAGCATCTTTTCTCATTCCAACTTTTAGGACTCCAGTTTGTTGAATTTCTTGTAATACTCCTTGTGCCCTCGCACATCCAGAATTTATGACAGCAAATATAATACTAAATATGATTATTGTAAGTTTGTTTTTCATCCTTTACCTCTACCTCACATCAAAATTATTAATATCATTCTCATTCAAATCCTCTAGAGCTTTATCAAAAAGAATGATACATCGAATAATTATACAACAAAAGTCACAAATGTCAAGTTATTGATAGATAAATTTATCATTTATTTTACCTTGAAAATAAAACCTTTTTGCCCTGAAAATATTAAGTATTTGTATATCTTTTTGCCGATATTTAATCATGGTAATTCAGTTTTTTAAGGCTGAATTACAAAGTCAGTCTTTCCTGTGAAATACTCCACAAATAGCTATTAGTAAAAAGAGGAAAAAACTCAAACTTTTATTGAGCAACACCAAAAATACATAAGGGCATTCAGCAGTCAGCAATCAACTATCAGCTATTGTTTATTATCTGCTATAAAAGCTTTATTAATGGTACTTAGAAGTTTTCAGGAATAAAAATCAAAAATATATTTATGGCGTTTGATTTGCGCAGCAAAGCATTCTAAAGGAAAGGAAGAGTCAGTTCGCTGAAAGCTAATAGCTGTTAGCTCCGCATTCCGCAGGAAATGCTTACCAAAATACTATCAAGTCTCAAGTTATTTTTCCGAGGAAAAGTGACGAAACAATTGAGGCGTTATACCTGTCCAACGTTTAAATGCACGGCTAAAATGCCCTTGTGTTGAATATCCTAACTGTTCGGAAATTTCTCTAAGTTTAAGATCGGTATCTTTAAGCATAATTTTTGCTCGTTCAAACTGTATTTGATGAATGACTTCAGTGTAATTTAATCCGGCTTCTCTTAATTGTCTTTGTAAAGTTCGAGAACTAATTCCTGTAATTTGAGTAACCTGACTAAGAGTAGGATACTTTTTTGTTGATAAAGATTTAATAACTTGTCTGAGAGAACCAATAAAATCTGTTGCTGGAGTAGATATATTTATCAGGGGAGAAAGATAAGGTGAATCAGTTGATGGTTGAGTCAGACTTAAAAGAGTGGTATCAATTGCGATCGCTGTAAATTGTTGTTGATATTTAATTCTCGTATTTTCCAACGGTTGAAATTGTTTAATTGTAGAATTTGGTTTCATTTGTAAACAAATTTTTGACGGTTGCCAATGCTTTAAACTTGTTGTGTAGCGAACTAAATTAATCATTAACATTAAAGTATAAGCTTCTACCGCCTGTTCTCCAATAGTAATTTCTGGAATCCCTTGACGACAAAACCAGATTTCAGAACCCTTTTGAGATAACCAAAAACTAGCTTGAGAACTGTGTAATCTTGTTAATAAACAAAAACGGTTAAGGGCATCATAAGTTGTTAAACTGGGGTATATTAATCCTAATAAAAAATCAAAATTTCCCTCTAATCCTGTTTGTAAACCAAATTCAATTGCTGAACCATTTGCTTTTCCTGCTCTCTCAATAAAATCCCAAACTTGATATTCTGGTAATAATTGCTCAGGAGTAGTTAAGATATCAGCCCGAATTTTAGATTGTTCTAGAAACTTCTCACTGTTAGCTCCAATTTGTCCAATAAAACTTAGATAAGGTTCTAATTGAGTTGCGCGAATTAGGGGAATAGCTTTCATAAAATATACTTGTTAAATTTTTATAAATTTTTCTTTTCATTATTCTAAATAATTGTGGCAAATTGGCGCAATAAGGTAAAGACTTTTTTTTGCAAATGTGAGAATCTTGATACTACGAATAGCAAATCACATTGATGTTCCGAATTTTTGGTAACACAAGCACCCTGCTTGTTACAGGCTGGAAGCC
>NZ_JBNHEQ010000146.1:0-19090 GCF_050016015.1 Dapis hubbardiae BLCC-M172 | reverse complement strand
GATGTTCCGAATTTTTGGTAACACAAGCACCCTGCTTGTTACAGGCTGGAAGCCTACAAATGATGTTCCGAATTTTTGGTAACACAAGCACCCTGCTTGTTACAGGCTGGAAGCCTGTGTTACAAATGTACCTCACCATCCTCAAAAGTGCTGTAATAGGTTGTTATTTCAATTATTTAGTTTAGGAGAATTTATTCAACTATGAAAAACACTGTGCGTCTTAGGGTTCCTGGAAATTTATCTACTCCTGACCTGATTGCTATTGGTATTTCCCTAATAGCAGCTTATCTGGGAATGTTTAGTGGTCATAAATCTTTCAGTAAAGAGTTAGTTCTTTTCCTACTCTTTTTAAATAGTTTGGATCTAACTTTAGTGTTATTAATGGGTAAAAGTTTTGCCCAATACAAACAGACAATTAGTAACTTTTTACGATCGCCGAAATTTATAGGGGTTGATATTTTTCCATCCCTATTTATTGCTGAATTTGTCTATGGTCCTTTTCTCAAAGGATTCTTTTTAGAACTGATGGCATTTCTTGTCACTTATTTAGTCATTAGAACTATTAGATTAACAGTCATTTCCTCTCTTCATTAGAATAGGACTTACACATGAACGCTATTGGTAGCGCTAACACACCAAGGCTCTATATAATAGTGCCTTTGCGTAATTCCTATAGAATTTAGAACTTTTCCTAAATTATTCGTTTATTAACTTTTCACTGAAAAAATAGTCAGGGTCTATTATTATGACAAAAGCTAGTGATTTTAAAGCCTTAAAATGGCGTAATATCGGACCGTTTCTCGGTGGTCGTGGCACTTGTGTTGTTGGTCATCCCACAGATAAACAAGTTTTCTATCATGGTCACTCATCCGGGGGACTCTGGAAAACCGAAGACGCGGGTCAATATTGGATACCTGTTGGTGACGGACAATTTAATATGGGTTCAGTTGGTGCGATCGCTATTTCTGAACAGAACCCCGATATTATTTATGTCGGTTTAGGTGAACCTCAAATTCGTAACAGTGCATCCTGGGGTGATGGGATGTATAAAACTACTGATGGCGGTGCAACTTGGCAACATATTGGTTTAAAAGATTCTAAGCATATTGCTAAAATTAGACTCCATCCTAATAACCCCGATTTAGTTTACGTTGCTTCAATGGGTCATGGTTTTGGTCCGAGTCAGGAAAGAGGTGTCTTTCGCTCCAAAGATGGCGGGCAAACTTGGGAAAATATTCTCTTCAAAAGCGAAAATACTGGATGTATTGATTTAATCGTTAATCCTAGCGACCCCAAAGTTATTTTTGCTGCCATGTATGAATTTGAGCGCAAAACTTGGGGTGCAAAAACTGGAGGTCCTGAAAGTGGACTCTGGCGATCGCTCGATGGTGGTGATACTTGGGAAGATATTAGTCGTAACGCAGGAATGCCAGAAGGACAAATGGGAAGGCTCGGTATTGCTATATCCCAAGCAGCTCCTAATCGTGTTTATGCTCTGGTTGATTCGGAAACTAAGGCAGGTTTATACCGTTCCGATGATTTAGGAGTAAATTGGTCTTTTGTTTCCAATTTTGCTCAAATTATCGCTCGTCCTTTCTATTTCTTCCATCTTTATGCTGCTCCCCACAATGCTGATGAACTTTGGGCACCAGCTAATAAACTTTATAGTTCTAAGGATGGAGGCAAAACTTGGGTACTTGAACCAGGTATTAAAGATGACTACCATGAAGCTTGGATCGATCCTCAAGATCCTAATCGCATTATTGTAACTTGTGACGGTGGGTCTCAAATCTCTTTAACTGCTGGTAAAACTTGGTCTTCTTTTAATAACCAACCTACAACCCAGTTCTATCGTGTATTTTGCGATAATCAGTTTCCCTATAATCTGTATAGCAATCCTCAAGATACAGTGACAGTAAAATGTCCTAGTGCTTCTCGTTGGGGCGGTATCTCCGAACATGAAACTATTGTCGTTGGTAATGGTGAAACAGGCGCAGCAATTCCTCATCCCACCGATCCTGATATTGTTTATAATCTTTCCACTGGTTCAATTTGTGGTACAGGCGGTTCTTTCACCATTAACAATCTGAAAACTGGGCAGAACGAAATGCGACCAATTTGGCCTGAATCGACCTTTGGTACTCCTGCTACTGAGTTTAAGTATCGTTTTAATTGGCATCTACCATTTTTCATATCACGTCACGATAACAAGACTTTCTATGCAGGAGCTAATGTAGTTTTCCGTTCCGTTGATGAAGGTATGACTTGGGAGGAAATTAGCCCCGATCTGACTAAAGACCTCAAAGATAAACAGCAATTAGCAGGAACTCCTTGGATGGGAGAATATTTCGGTCAAGAAATTTATTCCACAATATTTCGTTTAGAAGAATCTCCCCATGAAAAAGGTGTACTTTGGGCAGGTAGTGATGATGGGTTAATTCACTTAACAAAAGATGGGGGTAATACTTGGGAAAACGTTACGCCACCAAATTTACCAGAACTTTCTCCTATTTATGAAATTGAGTTTTCTCCTCACGATCCAGCAACAGTTTATATTGCCATTACCCGCTATCGGACAGCAGATGACTATGCTCCCTATTTGTATAAAACCACTGATTCTGGTAAGACTTGGACTTGCATTAGTGATACCTTCCCTCAAGACGAAATCACTCGTACCATTCGCGAAGATACAGTCCGCAAAGGATTACTTTTTGTTGGTACAGAAACAGGTGTTTTTGTTTCCATTGATGACGGTAAGGAATGGCGACGGTTAAATCTGAATTTACCTCGCGTTCCTGTCCATGATATTAAATTTAAGAATGCCGATGTAGCGATCGCCACTCACGGACGTAGTTTTTGGATTCTCGATGATATTAGTCCTCTAAGGCAATATGCTGAGGAATTAACTCAGAAAAAAGCTCATTTATTTAAGCCTGAAACCTATACTCGTTTTGGTTATAACTGGTGGATGGATTACGGTGGTGGTCCTGTTTCTGACAAAAAATATTACTTTGTTCAGAATACTCGTCCTGGTCACACTTTTTATGAGCAAGGTATTGTTGATGGCGAGAAAAAACGCCAGTTTATTGATGCTGGCGATCCTCGTCCGATAGGAGTAATTATTTACTATCTCCTCAGTGATGATGCTCAGGATGTTAGTTTAACGATTTTGGATGAACAAGGAAACGAGATTCAGACTTTTGGTAAAGATGAAATTCCCACCGAAAGATTTGCCAGTTTTGATGCTCGTGGTTATGAACAAGATTTGACCACAGGGAAACCAAAAGCTACTGTTAGTCAAGGATTAAACCGCTTTATTTGGGGAACTCGCTATCCTTCCGTTTCCTCTGTACCCGGTCGTCCTCCAGTCGTCATCACTCCTTTTGCTAAACCTGGTACTTACCAAGTCCGTTTAACAGTTGATGGTGAAACTCAAACAGAATCTTTTGAAGTATCCATTAATCCTAACGAAAAATATACTCGTGCTGAAACTGATGCTAAAGGTGAGTTTTGGATGAAACTCTATGCTAAAGCAGAAGAAGGTATCCAAACTGTGTTAAAAGGTCGTGAAGCTAAGGAAAAAGTAGCTAACGCGCTCTCCTCTGCTTCCGGTAATCAAGCACTTGCAGACCAAGGAGCAAAAATTACAGCACTTTGCGATGAGCTAGAAGGTAGCATGATGCCAGTTGGTACAACTTTAGTTCAAATTATCAACGAGCGTACCAAGTTAATTCCCAAATTGACATGGTTGCATAATGTGTTGGAAACTTCTGAAGGTCCGGCGAACCAAGGTACGGTTGATGTTTACAACAAAGTCGCCAGTGAAATGGATGAAGCGATCGCAAATTTTAACAGTCAACTTGATACAGAGATGGCACAATTTGACCAATTAAGTAGTTAATTCGGTTCAGTACACCACAAAGTAGGGACGTTCGCATTTTTGTTATGCAACGTCCCTACGGGGTTGTTATTTTTTTAATGTGGTTCATTGACCTGAAAACGGCTGTAAGCTAAAAATTATTGAGATTTCATATTTCCTGTTGTATTATTGCCTTTGACAAAAATTAGATATATAGTTTAAATGCTGAACACCTAATAATTATATAATTATGGATATTAAGCAAGAACTAGATTTTTATCGAAGAGAATATTACAGGATTTTAGATTTTCTCCCAGTTGGTGTAGTTGTTATTTCTAATTTAATAATTGATGAGTATAAAAACGAAGACATATATTTTGAGTTACATTATATAAATAATTTTTTTTCGGAATCAACAGGTTACACACTGGATGAAATTTCAGATAGTTGGTTTGAAACCTTATATCCTGATGCAGAATATCGTTCCCAGCGAAAATAAATTGCTAAAAAATTTCAATCCGATCTTAATAGCCCTCGTGAAGACACAGTACAAATTTATTGTAAAAATGGGAAAACTAAATGGTTTAAAGTTGTTTATAAAGGGGACAAATCTAGAGATATACAACGGAACCTATTTTACTTAATTTTTTTTCCTATTGATGATTTTCAAAGACAAATGAATGATTTAGAAATCAAAAGCAGACTAGACTATTTAACAGAATTACCAAATCGTCGAGGTTTATTAGAAATATTAGAAGAAAAATTAGTTAGCATAAAACATACAAAAAAATCTTTTATTGTTGTCATGGCAGATATTGATAATTTTAAAAAAATCAACGATCGATATGGTCATGCCTGTGGAGATTTTGTCATTCAGAAAATAGCTAAAAACTTACAAAAAAATTTAAGAGAGTCAGACCTAATTTCTCGTTGGGGAGGTGAAGAATTTTTAATAGTTTTTCCTTCTAGTGATATAAGTACAGTTCAAACTATATTAGTCAGAATTCAAGAATATTTAAAAAATAATCCCATAAATTGGAGGGAGGTAATTTTATCTGTAACACTTACATTTGGAGTAGCAGAAAATAGGGAAAATACATCTTTTATGAAAATTTGTGAAGAGGCAGATAATGCTTTATATAAAGGAAAAAGTTCTGGGCGAAATTGTATAGTTGTTTATGAGTAAGTCCTCATCTAAACTCATTGATTTAGTTACTAAATTATCTCACAACTATGGAAACTTGAAAATCTCAATATGCAGTATATCAATAGATAAACACTCACATAAATAAAATGAACAATACTAAAATATTCAAAACATTAAGCATAATTTTTATTAGCTTAACAACTTGCATTTGTTTCTCTTTATTAACTCCATCCATAACTCATTCATCATCATTAAAATCTGACTGTCTTGATAATCAAAATTGTCTGATTATTACTCAAGCAGATATAGATAATATATGTATACCAGATGAAACTTGCCAAGAAATTACACCAGCTTCTCGACAAATAGAATTAATTAAAGAATCTAGAAGCTTTTATGGAGGAACTTCACTATCGACCATTGCTACTATTTTATTTATGACAATTGGTCCTCTGAAAATTATACCTGCGTTTGTTAAATTGACATATAAATCAGAGCCTGATGTTATCAGAAAATTAGCTTTACAAGCTTTTGCTCTTTCAACTTCAGCTATTGTTATTATTGCTTTAGCTAGTCAAAATCTTTTAGATAAATATGATATGATGATTAGCGCATTGATTGCTGCAACAGGAATTGTCTTATTTTTAATATCAATTAAGACCGTTCTTTCTCAATATGACAATAATGAAAATAAACAGCCAACTCCACCACCAGAAAATCCTCTGACAGCTTTAATTTCTCCCCTGACTTTTCCCACAATTTTGACTCCTCACGGAATAGCATTAGTAATGATTGTGATGTCAATTGCCAAACAATTAGACAACAACTATAACCAAATTTTAGGAATAATTATTATCCTAATGATTCTCAATCTGATTTGTATGTTGTATGCGAAGCAAATCCTCAACGTTCTGAAACCAACTGTGCTTCAAGTTTTGGGATTAGTCTTAGGAATTATTCAATTAGCATTGGCAATTAATTATATTTTTGCAGCGATAGATTTACAGGTTTTAACTATTAATGCAATTCTCAATTCATAAAAATTTAATATTGAAGTTGTAGTGGGGTAAGTTGCCTAAAATGTTGCAATAGTAAGGGCAGGTTCTGCATGAAATTAGATGAACCCGCCCCACCCCTAATAGTTAGCAATAATTATAAATAATAATGTTATTAACAAACAGAAATAAAATATTTTTATCTATACTTTTAATCTTGATTCTGGGGCAACAACCCTTGAAAAGTCAAGCTCAAGAATTAAACAAAAATAAAAAGACATCTCAGCCAGAAAAATTCACCAATTTTATTGATAACAGAGGGCTAATTAATAATGATTTTCCTCCTAGGTCTAATGCTCAAATCTTAGCCCAAATAATTAAGCGTTGTCCTAGAGAATTTACAGGTTGGGAAATAATAAAAACTTTTGAAACTGAAAGCTATAGTTTAGCACTTTGTCAACAAGATAATACAACCTATCTTGTAGGGCATAAAAAACAACAACATAAAGCTTTTATTTCTGCTGAAGTCATTACTAACAATGAAGCTTTAATCGTTGCCAAAGACTCTCAAGGATTATCTATAGAAATAAGTGATAGTCAACTAAAAATTAGTGAGAATGAGAAACTGATTGCACAAGAAAATCTGATCAATCAAAATTTTAATGAAATTCAAATCAAGCCTCAATCTAATTTAATTGGTGAAATTTGGCAATTACAAGAAATTTACGATGACAAAAATGAATTAGTAAATATAGAGAATCAAACGAATTACACAATTGAATTTTTATCTAATCAAGAAATAAATATAAAAGCAGACTGTAATCGAGCAAAAGGAACCTATACACAATCAGACAATTCCTTATCAATAATCGTTAATTTAACAACAATGGCTATTTGTCCTCCAGAGTCTTATTCTGAAGAATTTTTACGACAAATTCAATTAGCTAAAAACTTCTCTATCCAAGAGAATAAATTACATATTGATTTAGAAGATAATCGCGGAAAACTTATTTTTATAATTTCCCAAGAAAACAGTCAATCTCCTGAAAATCAACAGAAGAATTTTGAATCTTTATCTAATTATCAAAACGCTTCAGGGTTAGGGGGACCAAGTAGTGTTAATAATGAATTAAAAGAAGATACTGAACAACAACAAAAAAAGTCTCTTTTGCCTGGAGTTGATGCAGTTTTTCAACCTTGGTTTGAATTTAAAGAAAACCTCGCTGAAGATATTGGCTTAACATTTGGAATTGATTATAACTTTTTATATCAAAAATTAAGCGATAGTCCAGGATTCGATGAAGCATCAGGGGGAATATTTCGTTTTTTTGGTAATTGGAAATTATTAGGACGTAACACTAATGCACCAGGTTATTTAGTTTTTAAAGTAGAAAATCGTCATCGTTTTGGTAAAATTGCTCCTCAAAATTTGGGATTTCAAACTGGTTATTTAGGATTAACAGGAACTCAATTTAGTGATTTTGGTTGGGGAGTTACTAACTTATATTGGCAACAAAAATTTAATAATGGTAAGATTTCTTTTGTGATTGGTACAGTAGATCCTACTGATTATGTTGATATTTATGGATTAACTAATCCTCTTACTCATTTTCAAAATTTAGCTTTTTTAACAGATCCAAGTATTGCTGTTCCCAATCAAGGATTAGGAATGGCAGTAGGAGCAATGCTTTCTGATAATTTCTATGTAATTACCGGATTTAGCGATGCTAACGGCGACCCCACGAAAGCAGGTTTTGACACATTTTTTGATGATGCTGAATATTTTAAACACATTGAGTTAGGTTGGACATCCTCTTTTGAACGTCGATATTTTGATAATATTCACATAACTGCTTGGCACGTTGATGAACGGGAAAAAGCACAAGTTCCTGACAGTTGGGGAATTGCATTTTCAGCAAGTTGGTTTATTGATGATAAGTGGATGCCTTTTTTGCGCATGGGTTATTCTGATGGAGAAGCTGCTTTAAACGAACGGAATATTAGTATTGGTTTCGGTCGTTATTTTAGTCAAAATGGTAATCTTTTAGGGTTGGGTTTAAGCTTGGGAAAACCTGTTACTGAGGGATTAGACGATCAACTAACTACTGAAGTTTTTTATCGAATACAGATGACTCAAAATTGGGCAATTACTCCTGATATTCAAGTCATTTTTGATCCTGCACTCAATCTAGAAGAAGACGTTATTGCTGTTTTTGGAATTCGTTCTCGATTAAATTTTTAATTATTATATTTTTATTTTTTCAACAACCACTACAGGAATTAAACTCTTTTCCACAACTGCTTGAGAAACGGAACCAACTAATACCAAATTCAAAAAAGGCAGTTACATCTTAAGTTGTGATTTATTCCTAGAATAAAAAACTTGATAAATCCCATAAATTCTAAAAATTAAACTTTTTTTCCTCTTTTTTATTATTATTTTCTTTGCCTGTTGCCAGATGAGCTGTTGCCTGTGCCGTGACTGTAGCAATATTTTATGAAATTGGTATTAGTGGTCAGGATATTTAGTCAATTGTTAAGAGGTAAGTTATAAAAATTATTACTTATTTATTTACTACTGCCAAAGAAAAAATATTATTGAAGTATGGAAGTATTATTTAGACTTACGGTAGCCAAGCTATAGATAAAGAAGGAAATGCAAACTCTATAAACCTAGATTTTGTCTTAGAAACCATTTATAGTCAACGAACAACTTTGGTAATTGTATGTCAATTGTTAGTATTTTGGAAAACTATACAGACCCCAATAATCCTGATTTTGCTTATAATGCCTTATTTCATATTCTCCAGGATTTAGCTGGGACTGTAGCTGGACTTGCTATTTTTACTTGGTTAGTTTATCAGAAAGGAATTCTTCAAGTTCAAAAAAACACAAGTGATGAAACTCAATTATCTGAATCAAAGATATGAACCTTTTTTATAACTTTTTCATTTGTCAAAAATATCATAATAAATGAGGTAAAAAATGGATTCTAGTTTGGAAACAATTTATCCGTTAGGACATCTAACTGTAGCAATAGTTGAATTAATTATTTTGCTTTTTGCTTACCCTTTCTTTCGCTTATCAAAGAATTGGGCAATGATTGTCTTACCAATTGTATTAGTTGGTTTGATTTACGACAATTCAATTCTCTTTAGTAGTAAATTTATTGGTGAAGGAGAACTCTTAGAAAACCTTTCTCAAATACGATATTTACTCCATTATATAACTGTTCCTTTATTCATTGTTGTTGCTATTGAGTTAGCTTCTGCTTCTGAGGCTAAATGGGCTAATCAATTTGTCAGAGTTTCATCTTGGCTACTAGCTTTTGGGCTAGCTGGATATGATGTGATTAAAAACTTTGTCGGACTAGAATTAAAACCGGAAACTTTTGCTGGTGTTTTGCGTTATGTTCCAGTGAACGGAAATATACTAATTATAACTATTATCGTTACTGTTTTTGTTTTATTAGTTGGTATAGGAATTTGGGTAAGAACAGGAAATTGGTTTTGGTTATTTATTGGAGCTTTAATTGGTTTATTAGGTAATGCTTTACCTTCAGCACAAGTAGGCACTCTTCCTGGTAGTGTTTCTGAATTTATTTTGGCTCTGAGTTTATTATTAACACAGTACCATCTTGAAGATGATATAGATGAATCAATCCCTGCTCCTGAGCCTCCTGAAGGATGGGAATGTGGAGAATATTCTGGTTATCAAGTATTCTGGAAAGATATAAGGAAGGAAGGTCAAATAATTTATACAATTTATCAAGTAGGAAGTCATAAAAACGGTGACTTTGTAAGAATTTATGCTCCTCAAGAACCCTACCGAAAAGATGGTAAACTAAAACTTATTACATACTTACATGGTTTCTCTCTCTGTTTGCCACAATTTTATGAAAAACATTTAGAAGAATTAGCCGAAAAAGGCTTATATGTCTTTTTTCCTGATTATCAAAAGAGTGATTATCCAGACTTTCCTAAAGACAACGAAACATTAGAAACACAAAAAACAACTCGCTCTACTTTGAAATATTGGTTATTTAGTAGTGGAGCCTTATTTATGAAATTAATTTTACGACGTGAAGTTAATAAACAAGAGTTAAAAAAATTCGTAAAGCAGGGTATATGGAAAGGACTGAGAGTTGTTTTAAGTACATCATTATTTATTGTTGTGGTGAACATTATCTCTTTGTTTAACCGCGAGTATGCTAAGAATGTGGTGAGCATGATTACTACTGTTATAGATAGTTTAATTAGTTCTCCAAAAGAATGGCTTGGTTTTGCTATTAATTCTACAGCAATAGGCTGGGAAAAATTGTGTGAACACAGTAAAGAAGTTAAAAAGTTAGACTTATCTGAACAAGAGATAGATTTTTATGTATTCGGTCATTCTTTAGGTGGTCTTTTAGCTCTTAGCTGGCCTTATTCTTTAAAAGAAAATCCAGATAAAAAACTAGAAAAATTTCATCCTAAACAGATAATTACTGGCGATCCAGCTCCCAATACTATTATGGGTATTCCTAAAATCGCTACTGTAATTTTAGGTATTTTTCGGTTTCCTTTTGTAACAGAACCTTTGAAAATTAAAAATACAGGAACTGAGCTAAAAATTCCCACAGGCATTTTACACGGAAACAATGATAAAATTGTCAAACCTAGTGAATGGGTAAAATCTCCTCGCTCTCAAGAAAAAGGTTCATTCTTTGACATTGCTTCAACAGAGAAAAATATTTATTTTTCTACATCTAATAAAGAGAAAGATTTAATAGCTAACCATAATCAATCTGTCACCAACACAACCTATTATGGAAACGGCTTTATGAAGAATTTTGGTGGAGCAAAGGATGGACCAAATGCTTATAATTATCAATATATTTACCCTGCACTTCTAGCTGTAATTATGGACGATGTACAAGCGAATGAATTAAAGGATGGTAATGGGTTTGAACTAGCAGATTTTCAAGTTCTTGATGAGCCAACATAAATAATTTATTTACTTCTGAATTGCAGATAGATATGCACTTAATGAATTAAGAAGAAATTTAGAGTAGGGACGTTGTATGCAGCGTCCCTCTGTGATGTTTAATACTAACAGGACTTACGCAATTCTTCTGTGTACGGACGCCCTTATGCAAGGTCCCTTTCCCCCACCTCCCACACTCCCGTACGGACGCCCTTATGCAACGTCTCTCCTCCACCTAATCAAATATAGCAAGGTTTTTAAGAAATGGTATTATAGGGTAGCTTTTCAAGTTATCGAGCAGCTATAGCGCTACTTATTAAGGTTAGGACATTTCTAAATCCTGTTTGCGGAGCATTTCTGTAGGAAAAACCATTTGACAGTTTACTATTCCCTATTCCCTATTCCCTATTCCCTATTCCCTATTCCCTAGCGCGTAGCGCTATAAAATAAATAATTTATTTACTTCATAATTGCATATCTATATCCAACTCTGAAGTAAGAAGACATTGAGAGTAGAGATATTGTATGTAACTTACTTACTTTATCAGGTGAGTGGGGAACAATCGCCCTCTATATTTTCCGGTTAAATTTGATTGTGGGATGAATATAAGGAGAAGGAGAACGAGCGATCAAAACTTTACTCAACAGATCCAGAAATCAAGAAGTTCTAACTGAAAAAAGTTAGAAATCCTTCCTTTCGATCGTCTATATACATAGACAAATATGCCACTTAGGAGAATTTTATGAACGAACGTCGTCAAAAATCTTATTCCATTCGTGTTGATGCGGCTGAATTAGCCAGAAGTCGCCAACATCCAACCCATCAAGCTAATGGGGACGAAGAGCGCTACGCAGGCGCTCGGTATTTCATGTCCTTTACCAAAGGTTTAATCCATAACCCCAAAACAGGATTATTACAAGATCCAAAAGACTTTGTAGAATTTCGCCGAGCGATTGATGATGGCTTCATCGATCCTTTTACTGATAGAGTTCGTCATGGTGCAAAATATAAGGTTGTTAATGGCAACATTGTAGAAGAGGAAAATCCGAATTTCCTTGATGGTTTTAGACAGTGGGAAGCTCCAACTGCTGGGGTTGTGTTTGAATTAGAAGGACCTGATGCTCAAGCAGTCACCATGCCTCCCGCACCACCATTGTTAGATTCTTCTGGAAACACGAACCTGGAACTAATTTTTGAGATGGCAGAGGTATATGAACTAGCAATTCTTCGCGATTGTCCCTTTAACGATTTTGAGAAAGGTGCAAAAAATGAGAATTTGAAAGCATCAATTGCTCGACTCAATAAACTTGGTTACCTCCAAAATCAGAATGGACGACCCCGAAAAGTTAACCATAAAAGAAATAGACCCAGGCAGAAAGGAAAACTCGACGTACAGACAGTATTTCGTGGGTCTTCTCCAGGGGTAGAAGTGGGACCTTACCTGTCTCAATTTTTGCTGATTGGTAACAAAGCCGTCAACGGAGAGGATGGTGTCACTACTGGAAAAATCGCCTATGGTGTTCTGGAAATCAACCAAAAAGTTCCCATAGCCACCCCAGGAACAGACTATATGACCGATTTTGCGAAGTATGTTGAAGTTCAGCGGGGTATTGCACAAGCACGAGAAAGCTATGTTCCTGGACGTCGCTTTATTTCCACACCCCGCGATCTGGCAACCTATGTCCACTACGATGCTCTTTATGAAGCTTACCTCAATGCTTGTCTGATTCTGTTGGGAATGGGAACTCCTTTCGATCCTGGTTTTGATCATCTCTCTGGAGGTGGTGTAGCAGCACAAGATCCAAAAACTCGCCGTCACGCTAATGGTTTTGCTCTTTATGGCGGTCCCCATATTTTGACCTTGGTGACTGAGGTGGCAACACGAGCATTGAAGGCTGTTCGTTTCCAGAAGTTTAACAATCATATTCGCTTGCGACCAGAGGCTCTAGCAGCACGAGTTGAGCTGGTGCGTCGTAAAAATAGCGGTGAGATAGAGGAAAATTTGATTCCCAAAGCTTTAAGCCAATATGTTCAGGGGTTCCTAGATAAGCTAGAAAGCAATGGGAATGGTGATTTGGCAACAAGTACTCTCGGAAATATTTCCGCAATAGCTGAAGGTAGTTATCTGCTACCAATGGCATTTCCTGAAGGATCTCCCATGCACCCTGCTTATGGTGCTGGACACGCTACCGTTGCTGGTGCCTGTGTGACTATTCTCAAGGCATTTTTTGATACCAGTGCAGTGCTTGTAAAGGATAGTAGTAATGAATATAGGTTCAAACGTATGGAGGAAGGTGATAAGTTGGTTGCTTTCCGAGCAAATGATGATGGTAGTGCCTTGGTAGAAAGCCCAATTGATAATATTTCTGAGGCTCTAACTCTTGAGGGTGAGCTGAATAAACTAGCGGCCAACATTTCCATTGGTCGAAACATGGGAGGAGTTCACTATTTCACCGACTATTATGATAGCGTTCGCATGGGCGAGGAAATTGCCATTGGTATTCTTGAAGAACAGGCATTGACTTATCCTACAGACCCCTTTGTCTTCTCTGTACCAACCTTTGATGGTGACATTGTGAGAATTGGTCGGCGATGAATTATTGGGTACAGAGGTGACAAGGTTACTCTCAAAACAGTCTATTTTCTAGTCTGATTTGATTGTAGGAGAAACAGAAGGAGGCGATCGCCATTTTTATCAAAAGCGATCGCCTCCTTCTTCTAAAAAGATGGATTATTTTTTAACTTCCTCTTAATCTAAGCAATACCATAGCCAGTGTAAAGGCGCTTGTAAGGTGGATGTAGCCCCAGTACAATGTCTTCTTGAGCAACACCCATTTCCATTAATTCTTGACCAAAAAATAAGGTCTCAAGCCTCCCCTTTTAAGGGGATGAAAAAGCGGTCGAGAGATGGCGTTAGCGTTAGCGAAGCTCCTCTGCAAGAGGCAGCGGCTCTGCAAGAGCGGGTCTCCTCGCCATATCTAATCGACCAAGAGAAATAAACTTCAGTATTTCTAACCTCTGGCTAAACCCAGAGGTACTGATAACTGATAACTGATAACTGAAATGACCTACATCAATATCAGTAGCATTATGCTGAAGCCAAATTTTTCCATATTCTTCAGTTTATTTAGTAAATTCTATCCTAGAATATAGCTTTCAGCCAGCTTGTCACCCCCTGAGGATATTTTAACTTCCCTTCGGGGAAGTCAAAGCTCTCCGGTGGAGCAGCGTCGTATGGGAAAGCCAGGGCCAGGATTTGCATACCTTCATAAGCTAAAAGTTCATAAGCCCTTGACAAGCTAGAAGGATTTTGTTATTTTAAAGCTCAACACAGGGGGAGGACATCACCTCTGTTTAAACAGCGGTCAGGGTTTCCCAGACTGAAGAATCCCCCCTTTTCCCGTAAGGGTAACGTCGGGAGTATGTCAATAAATGCCGAAAATATTTTCTAGTTCGCTAACTATAATCTCTGCCTTAACTTTGGGTTTAGAAACTATTCTGGTCAATCAATTGTGGACGCCTGCTGTTTTAGCACAATCAAGTTCGGAAAATTTTTGGTTCTTTTCAAGTTATCTGATTCAACTTGAGGAAAGTTATCCAGAAACTTTAGTCGATTTTTGGCAGAATTCGGCATGGAAAATTAGCAAATATAGCTTTGCCAAAAGTCTAATTTTAGACCCACCTTCTACCAATGCAGTAGATTTACTCCCTAATTCTCAAGAACAAAAGATAACTGCTCAAAATAATTCTGAACCCGAATTTGAAAACAAAGAAGTAGTCGATCCCTTTAGCAAATCTGCTGGCGGACAACTTAATATTAAATTAACAGACTCCAACAGCTCTAGAAGCTTTGGTTTGGGTACAATAATTAGTTATCCTGATGCCTTAAATGGACCAACTCGTCAATCTCTAGATGTTCCTCAACAAGAAACTGGATTAGCGAGTATTTCCATAGCAGGTCGTTTGCGCCAGAACTTGGGAAATAACAATAGTATTCTGTTGGAAGGAATTTTAGATCCCAAGCGATATGGTCTTGATTTGAGATACGGAAATTTAGCACCATTTTTGCCAGGAGCATTTGCCGCTAATATCTATAATTCCAGTGGTCGCATTCCTGTCTATGAGAATGGAGAGGAAGATGTTGATTTACCTAATGGAGATGTTCCTTGGGTTATTCGCTTTGGTGGCGGTTTTCAATATGTACAACCACTATCAAAGAAACTCGATGGAGCTTTAGGAATCAACTATCAAATAGTTTCTGTTCGTGATGCAGCTTTTACCAACAACATTGAAACTAAAGATGAACTAGGCAACTCTTTCACTTTTAGTGATGATGGACAAGATACCCTGTTGACTATTGATGCTGCTCTTTTGTTTGATAATACTGATAACCCAAATGATCCTAATAGAGGTTCTCGGTTGCGGTTTGGTTCCAGTCAATCAATTCCTATCGGAGATGCTCAGATTGGGTATAATCGTCTCTCTGCTAGCTTTAGCCAATTCATTCCCCTCAATCTATTTGGATTTTCCGAAGGACCGCGCACATTGCTCCTGAATCTGCAAGGGGGAGCCTTTATTGGCGATGTTCCTTCTTATCAAGCTTTTAACTTAGGAGGAACTCAGACAATTCGCGGCTTTGAGAAAGGAGAAGTATCAACGAGTCGTAGTTTTGTTAAAGCAACTGCTGAGTATCGCTTCCCAATTACTGAATTGAGGCTGTTAAAGCAGGATGTTGAGTTGGGTGGAACTTTATTTGTGGATTATGGGAACGATCTAGCAACTGCTGATGGCGTTAGCGGTAATCCCGCAGGTGTGCGAGACAAATTTGGGGACGGTTTGGGTTATGGGTTAGGTTTGAGTGCAAAATCGGTTATTGGTCGGATGCGTTTGGAGTTTGGTTTTAATAATGAAGGATCGAACCATTTTCATTTTACTTTTGGCGATCGCTTTTGAAATATTAACGATTCAGGACTTACGCAGAGCAACCATCTCTTGGTGCGCGTTCTGCAAGCGAGCTTGCGTCGTCGCGGGGTCGCACCGCTATCTAGTAGGGGCGAATGGCCATTCGCCCCTACAGATGGTGTATATTTTCATATTTTGCGTAAGTCCTGTTGTTTTTAAAGTGGAAAATCGTCATCGTTTTGGTAAAATTGCTCCTCAAAATTTGGAGAAGGACGAGGGACGATCGCCTCCTGATTCTAACAAGAGCGATTATTTTTTAACTTCCTCATAAATTTCCCTCGCACTTTTCTCCCCAAACATCTTCATCTTTTAACTCCAAATAATCCACCGACTGCGACATATTTTCCCGACAGAAAAATCCAGCTTTAGCAATTCCCAAATTATTGATAATTCCCCGTACACTTTCACTTCTCACCAATGCCATTTCCGGCACAATTAACTTTTGATTCATTTCTAAATTTACCCTTCTAAAAAGAACTAACGAGATTGTTAACAAAAATTGTAGGATTTTGAACTTATTGGATCAAAAAATAGTTGATTTTATGCCTCATTGTTTTGAGGTTTAGATTCAGCATACTTTTCTAACAAAATTTGAATGTAGGAACGATAACTCTCTAATTTATTCATTGGACAATTTCCTCCGCAATCGGTTCTTCAATAATTAATAATTAATAATTAATAATTAACAATTAATAATTAATAATATCAAATCCTTTGGGCAACGGATTTGATATCATTATACCATCAGAAAAGAGCGAAAAATCCTAGTGTGTAGAGGGTTTGGATACCAAAATCCTACGGTATTGAATTCTCTCGATACTACCGGATTTGATATAATTACCTCATGAATAATTATGCTCAAAAATAATTATCCATTATTCATTATCCATTATCAATTAATGAACTACCACCACAGGAATTAAACTCTTTTCCAAAACTGCTTGAGAAACGGAACCAACTAACACATTCTCCCATAAACGATGCCCTCTTTTTCCCATAACTATTTCTGCCGCTCCATACTCTTGTGCAACTGAAATTATTTCCTCCGATACCACACCCGCAACAGTAATAAACCGATACCGAATATCAGCCAAAAGTTTTTCTGTTTGCTGTTGTAGCTGCTCAATACTTTCCCCATCCTCAGACTGCATAACGTGCAATACCACAACTTCCCCATCACAACGTCTCGCTAACTCCGCAACTTTTAATAATACCTCCGCAGCAAGAGGTGAAGTATCAACTGCAGCTAACAAAACAATACGACGAGCGATGTAGCTGCCGCTAGGCTCCGCCAACGCTACTTTTGTCGGATCGACTTCTCCTTTTTCTAACAGTTTCGGCGCAAAGGTAGGTATCGCCCAAGCTCCCAAAGGTGCTGTGACTAATATGGATAGGGCAGCGATCGCTAAAATTGTTTCGCCTCCCTCAATACCTGCTGCTAGAGGAATAGCGCCAATGGCAGCTTGCACGGTTGCTTTAGCGGAATTTCCGGGCAGCAAAAATAGACGTTCTCGGAAATTCCAGTTACTGCCTAAAGTTGAGAGATACCAACCAAACATCCGCCCAACTAAAGTACCAACCGCTAAAATTAACAACCCCACCCATAAAACATTTTCCAATACTTGCAAGGGGATACTGGCACCGAGCAACACAAACAAAATTATTTGCGCCACCAGCCACAAAGTATCAAAACCATTTCGTAAACGTCGTGCCAGGGGTGCATCAAATTCGATGACAAAAAATCCTGTTGCCATGACTGCCAAATAACCAGAAAATATCGGAAATTTCTCTGCTAAGACAACTAACAAGAGAGCAAAACTTGCTGCAACCAAAGTATCCTGAGTAGCATTTTGAGTCCAATTTTGTTTAACTAAGAGCAATACTAATATTCGCGCTGTCAACCATCCGGCGATAACTCCGAGAATGATTTGTAAAATTACTTGAAATGGTAATAGTTGTAATGCACTTAGAGTGATGCCACCAGGAAAAGTTACAGTAGTTGTTCCCTGGGATAAAAATGCCAACAGTAAACTAAATACTAATAACAGCAAAACATCCGATAAAGCACTACCAGTCAAAATAGCATCAGGAATACCTTTTGTCACCCCCCAACCCAAACTTTTGAGGCGCAACATTCCGGGAACAATAACTGCGGGAGACTCAGCACCGATGATACAACCTAATAATAACCCGGTGGCAAAATCAAAATTCAGTAACCACATTGCTACCAAGGCGATAACAATAGCTTCACAAGTTGCTGGGAGAAAACCTAACCGTAGTGCAACACTACCTTGTTGTGCTAACTTTTCTCTGTCTAAACCCAACCCTGCTTTCATCAAAATTATCATTACGGCGATCGTGCGCAAAGAGTCAGCAGCTTGCAAAATGCTAGAGTCAATGGTATTGCTAATTTGGGGACCTAATAATATTCCCACTAATACCATTCCGACTAGGGGTGGTGCTTTTAACCTAAAGGCAATTTCCCCGACAAAAAAGCCTATTAATAATATCCAAATAATACTTTCTAACATAGGAAGGAAGAAGGAGGAAGCAAGAATTCAATAATTGATAATTGATAATTGATAATTACTTCTCCCTAAAACAGATTGGATTGAATAAAAGGAAAATAAATTCATTGTTTCTCCACGGCGAGTGAGAGGCTTTAAACCTTTTATTCAGTAATAAGGAGGAAGGAGGACAGAAAATCGGCTCTGTTGCATAATTATATCATGTCCGGTTGAATAGTTATAAATAAAAAGGGAGGAGTCAGGAGTCGTAGGGGCTTGCTGGCCATGAAAAACGCAAAGCTCCGCTTTATATGTCGCTCCGCGTTTTTCATGTCGGCTCAAGCGCCGTTAGCGGAGCTTTGCGCTAGCAAAACGGAGTTGTGCGATAGCAAAACGCCCGTACAGGAGGGAAGAGGGAAGAGGGGATCAAAAAAGTATATGCATGAGAAAGTTTTTTGGTCGCGCACCTCGGAACGGAGTTCTATCACGCTCTTATCCGGACATGATATTAGCGATAGAAAATCAATTCTGCAGCTATATCGCTCTCTTTGGCAATTATTGATGTTCTATTCATCTATTGTCCAATAGTTAGAGCTGGAAAATTAAAGCTCAAAGCTTTAATTTGCAAAAGTTTCAGCCTTTTCCGATCTCAAA
>NZ_JBNHEQ010000145.1:1196-2212 GCF_050016015.1 Dapis hubbardiae BLCC-M172 | reverse complement strand
CATTAAACTCACACTGGGAATTAAACTGAGGCTATATTTTTCAATTAAAAATTGTGACCCATCATGTAAAACTGCCACAGGTAAAGTTCGTAAACCTTCATCCATACTAAATAATAAAGTATCGATATTTGCTAATTTTAATTCAGCGGATATAGGTGCGATTAACCAATCATATAATTGTTGTGCAGGTGGTAAATAATTATTAGTAAAACTACTAGCGGGATTTGTAATTTGTGCCCGTAATTTCATCACAACTTTCATTAGTTTTTTACGGTTAGCTGCGGGAATAGTTTTAATAATTGGCTGCCCTGATTTGGTATATAATATTATTTGTAATTGGTCGGAATAAGAATTAATATAAACTACAGCAGATTCTTTTCCGGTTTTGTTTGCCATATCTGTTAAAATTTCTCGGACGTTTTTTGTACTGATAAGTTGTTCGTTTAAATCTGTTTCTAAGTAATTCAAATATTCGTTAGTACGGTTTTCTTCTAACATGGTTATTAGTTGGTCTGAACTTGTGGCTACTGTTAGAGAGTTGGTATTAACGGTATCAATTATGTTTAATATTTGTTGAGTATCAGTGGTATTGTTGATAGATGAGTCTGTTTTTTCTTTGGCAGTGGCAGTATTGGTTGTTTGGTTATTGTTACTGGGGGTAATTGTTGAAATAATATTGTTATTTATCAGTGTTTGTTGGAACTGATTATTATTAATATTTCTATTAGGGTTTGGATTAGTTTGAGTGGTGTTTAGAGTGGGGGTTTCTGAGGTATTTGTGGTTAGACCTACTGTTGGGGAGGGGTTTGTTTCTGTTCTGAGAATAGGGTTATTAGTAGTTAGAGGATTTGTCTGAGTAGGAGTTATGGGTGTGGTCGTATTGCTCCTTTCAGTATTTGCAATCGTGGCATCTCCATTAGTAGCGGTGGCTATTTGATTTTCTGTATTAATAATATTGCCTGTATTTGCAATCGTGGCATCTCCATTAGTAGCGGTGGCTATTTGATTTTCTGTAT
>NZ_JBNHEQ010000145.1:0-1096 GCF_050016015.1 Dapis hubbardiae BLCC-M172 | reverse complement strand
TAATAATATTGCCTGTATTTGCAATCGTGGCATCTCCATTAGTAGCGGTGGCTATCTGATTTTCTGTATTAATAATGTTGCCTGTATTTTCAATGGTGGCGTCTCCATTAGTAGCGGTGGCTATTTGATTTTCTGTATTAATAATGTTGCCTGTATTTTCAATGGTGGCATCTCCATTAGTAGCGGTGGCTATCTGATTTTCTGTATTAATAATGTTACCTGTATTTGCAATGGTGGCATCTCCATTAGTAGCGGTGGCTATCTGATTTTCTGTATTGATATTACCATCTACTTGATTATTAATTTCCGCATCTCCATTAGTTGCTTCTACTGTCTGAGTCTCAGCGTTGAAATTTCCTTCGGCATCAATATCAATTCGAGCATCCCCATCTCCAGAAATTACAGCTTGGTCTTCAGTTGTTACATCTCCCGTTGCGTCTATATCAATACCTCCTGCTTCTCCTTCTGAAGCAATTGAGTTTAAGTCGAGAGTAGTGATGGAACCGTCAGTTGCCTCTAGTTCAAGAATACCTGCACTGCTAGTACCTAAAGAACTTAAGTTTCCTGTGGTTATTTGAGTGCCATTAATTATGATGTTGCCACTTGGTCCGTCTGCTTGTGTCTCAACATTTCCTGTTTCTACTTGCGCTTGACTACTTTGAATGATTAAGTCTCCACTTTCTGTTGCTCCAAAGGATGAGACGTTGGCTAATGTCACCCTTTCTGGGGCGTTCAGTTCTACATTGCCTCCTATTCCTTGGTTTGAGAATGAGTCAATATCACCACTTGAATTAATCTCACCTATTTCACTATTTACTGTAATATCACCTCCCTGTTGCATTCCTTCTGAGCGAATACTGTTAATATTAATACTGCCTGGGGATGTGAGGCTGACATCTCCGGCAATACCCTCCTCTGAATATGTGTTTAATGCTCCTGTTGCATCTATACTATTTTCACTGCGACTGTTAATGGTAATATTTCCTCCCTGCTCCATTCCTTGAGACAAAATTGTGTCTGTATGGATATGACCTTCTGCTATAATATTTACATTTCCGGCGGTGCCTTGTGCTGAAAATGTTTCTATTTGTTGGGT
>NZ_JBNHEQ010000144.1:0-22166 GCF_050016015.1 Dapis hubbardiae BLCC-M172 | reverse complement strand
AAAACAGACCGAATAACTTATTTGATAATTAGGGCTTGCTGAAAAAGTTTTTTAGCAGTTGTAGGAAATCGCCCGTACAGGAAAAATGAGGAATTTAGAGGAGGTATTCGGAAGAATAGTAAGAGTGATTTTTCTCTAAATATTGAGCAAAAAATGCTAAATTTTTGAACCTTTCCGACCTAAAAAGTCACTTAGCTTTATCTGTCTTTAGTAGTGATACCAATTAGCAAAAGTAATGCTATACTTAGATGATAATTTAATGAAAACAGACCGAATAACTTATTTGATAATTAGGGCTTGCTGAAAAAGTTTTTTAGCAGTTGTAGGAAATCGCCCGTACAGGAAAAATGAGGAATTTAGAGGAGGTATTCGGAAGAATAGTAAGAGTGATTTTTCTCTAAATATTGAGCAAAAAATGCTAAATTTTTGAACCTTTTCGACCTAAAAAGTCACTTAGCTTTATCTGTCTTTAGTAGTGATACCAATTAGCAAAAGTAATGCTATACTTAGATGATAATTTAATGAAAACAGACCGAATAACTTATTTGATAATTAGGGCTTGCTGAAAAAGTTTTTTAGTAGTTGTAGGAAATCGCCCGTACAGGAAAAATGGGGAATTTAGAGGAGGTAGTCGGAATAATAGTAAGAGTGATTTTTCTCTAAATATTGAGCAAAAAATGCTAAATTTTTGAACCTTTTCGACCTAAAAGTTGGTACTTTTTTCCGACCTAAAAAGTCACTTAGCTTGATCTGTCAAGGCTTTTATCTTTAATCAGCAGAGCAATAATTATTAGTCACGAGCGTATTAATTATTCTGATGTTTACCGAAAAATTAAGGTATAAAGCCTCTCCATTCATGGAGAAAAGACAAAAAAAATCCTTTTAGCCAATCCCTCTATTATAGAAGAGGTAATTATTAATTATTAATTATTAATAATTAATTGTTGAACAGTCCCCTACTCTCCTCCTTGAAGGGCTTAGGTGTGGGTACCCTAATCAAGAAAATGTAGAGAAGTTTTTGAGAAATGATATTAGTAGAAAGTTGGGTTAATCTGACAATTTCAGCAATAAAAATAACTCAGCTTAAAAACAAATTTTATTTCTCTAGCTGAGTCTAATATTGATTAATATATTTAGAAGACAAAAAAATTATTTACAATTTGTCAGATACTCTGTCCAAACATATCCTACAACAGGCTGAATAATCTTCACCCAAAACAAACCTTCAATATTGCCTGGTGTTTCTAATTTGACTGTTTCTCCATCATCAACTGTATCAACAATATCAGCATCACCATTTGGTACTTCTCGAACATTCAAAACTAAACGTTCATTTGTTTCAGAAGTCGGCATTGAAACTTCACAATTACTAGCAGCAGCTAATAAAAACTTATCAGTTTTGTTTTGTGAGTAATCTACTGCATTAGATGTACGAATAGATAAAATTTTGACACCCAAGATAGAGATTAAAAGTAGAGGAATAATAGTTAAGTATTGTCGCATAATTATCAATTTTAATTAACAGAACTATAGCTGAAATTATTGCATAAATAATAACATCAGTAAAAGCTTAAATCTGAAACAATTTCTCTCGTATATCATACTATTTGTTTTGTGCTATCCCTGCTCTATAGAAATATTAATCTGTAAATATTACTCTACCTCTAACCCCCGTACCGCTTTGAAAAATCCATACTTTGCCTTGTTTCTCAACTTTCATACTAACTCTTTCCCCATTGCTAATTTCTACACTATAAGTTCCATCACTAGGAAATTTATTCATAGAAAATTGAGTGGTAGTAGAACCATCCCAATTAATATCAATGTCAGTAACAGAATTGCTTTTTGTTAACGTAACCTTACAAGGTCCAGAAGTCGTAATTCTACCATCAAAATCAACGATGACACAAGCAGCAGACTTTTCTTCAGTTTTTGTTTGGGCTATACTATTAAGACTAACTAAGCTAACGAATATCATAGACAGAGCCAGATTTGTGATGAATTTATTAAGAAAAAATAATGATTTCTTCATTGTTAATCAATTTAATTTAACTAGATAATTTACATTATACTCTTCATAAATCAATTTGTTTTGCTACTCTAAGTAGGATGATATTTATTTTTAGGAAATAACAGATTTAATAGTTTCTGAAAAATCCTGGCACAAGACTAAACAAATAATATTGAAATCTACTCCCTATAGATTGAAGCTAAAGTATTAGAACTGAGATTACTTAAAAAACATTAATCAGTGAAATTGTAATTAAGAGTATTTCTCATTGTAGAGAAGACTTGTTTTTCTTCTTTTATGTTCCCTGTTCTCAGATACAGTCTTTCTTAAAAGCTAAAATTTTATATCTCATCCCTGATGAAAATTGCTATATAGTTAATATTTAGCTAAATCACAAACTAACTCGTACAAAATTAAAAATATAGAACATGATGAACTACCGCATTACTCTACTTCCCGGTGACGGCATTGGCCCTGAAATTATGGCAGTGGCGGTAGATGTCTTGAAAGTAGTTGGTGGCCAATTTGACCTCAACTTTGAATTTCAAGAAGCTCCTATTGGTGGAGTGGCCATTGATGCTACTGGGGAACCCCTACCCGCTCAAACTCTAGAAATGTGTCGTAATAGTGATGCGGTACTATTAGCAGCCATCGGTGGTTATAAGTGGGATAATTTACCGCGCCATCAACGGCCAGAAACTGGACTATTAGGACTAAGGGCCGGATTAGGATTATTTGCTAATTTACGGCCTGCCCAAATTTTGCCCCAATTAATAGATGCTTCTAGCCTCAAACGAGACATAGTTGAAGGAGTGGACATTATGGTAGTGCGAGAATTAACAGGTGGGGTTTATTTTGGCACACCCAAGGGGGTTTTTGAGACAGAGACAGGAGAAAAACGAGGTGTCAATACAATGGCCTATACTGAGTCAGAAATTGACCGTATTGCTAGGGTGGGGTTTGAGACTGCCCAGAAACGAGGGGGTAAGTTGTGTTCCGTCGATAAGGCAAATGTTTTAGAAGTGTCTCAGTTGTGGCGCGATCGCGTTACCCAACTTGCCCCAGAATATCCAGATGTGGAGTTATCTCATTTATATGTAGATAATGCTGCTATGCAGTTGGTTCGTTGGCCAAAACAATTTGATACTATCGTTACAGGAAATTTATTTGGGGATATTCTCTCTGATGCTGCTGCTATGTTGACAGGGAGTATTGGGATGTTACCTTCTGCGAGTTTAGGTGCTTCTGGACCGGGAGTGTTTGAACCTGTTCATGGTTCGGCGCCAGATATTGCGGGTCAGGATAAAGCTAATCCTCTGGCACAAGTTTTAAGTGCAGCAATGATGTTACGTTATGCTTTAGAGCAACCTGTGGCAGCAGACAAAATTGAAAAAGCTGTTTTGGAAGTATTGGAGCAGGGTTATCGTACTGGGGATATTATGTCCGAAGGAATGAAACAGGTGGGATGTAAAGAAATGGCAGAGGTTTTGTTAAAAGTTTTGACTGTATAGAATTACTACTACTAAGTTATTTAACTTTTCTTCGATAGTTGCTAATTGAGTATTAATTGATGCTTTTCTAAATTACTGCTCCTTAATTTGTTCAATATTTGTTTTAGCTTGCTCGATCGTTGGGGCAGGTTCATCTCAATATGGTTGAGCCTGATTAATTTGAACTAGAACCCACCCCTACTATTGCAACATTTTAGGCGTGTCAGTCCACTACTGGCGTGACACGCCTAAAAATGTAGGTTGGGTAGAACGATAGTGAAACCCAACAAAGCCTTATTGTTGTTGGGTTTCGATACCTCAACCCAACCTACGCCTAAAGCACCATTTTAGATGTGTCAGTCTAGTAGGTAGGTCTAATTAAACGTTAATAAAATTGTAGGGGCGGGTTTAACCGAAAGCCTTGACGTAAGCGCGATCTAGTT
Organism: Dapis hubbardiae BLCC-M172; assembly: GCF_050016015.1. Taxonomy (NCBI): domain Bacteria; kingdom Bacillati; phylum Cyanobacteriota; class Cyanophyceae; order Oscillatoriales; family Microcoleaceae; genus Dapis; species Dapis hubbardiae. The sequence goes on along the minus strand of NZ_JBNHEQ010000144.1, from coordinate 18,222 downwards.
CTCGCTTATCCGCCCTCTAATACCAATTCCCAAAAGTAATGCTATACTTGATCAACACTTCAGTTATTAAGTAATTACCTTTGTAGAATCACCTTTTTGCTGATTTGAGGCAAGTTAATGTTAATTATTCTTATCTTTACTTCTCCCGTAGGGACGTTGCATGCAACGTCCCTACACTCCCCTACTCCCCTACTCCCCTACTCTGAAATAGATAAAGTTTTTGAGAAATAGTATAATATTTATTGGATTTATCTATGCTCACCTACTTAGTAGTTAAGTTTTGTCAAGAAAAATGATAATGGGGTTGAAATATGAGAAACTATAAATAAATAATTTCTGCGTTCAAGGGAAGTAGGCGATCATGACTCATGATTTTCTTAAGCCTCAGAAAAAGCGAGCTTGTAAGGTGCGTTTCCCTGCGGGACATGTTTGCGGAGCATTCCGTCAGGAAAAATGAAATGTAACGCACCAAACCAACCGATAATGGTGCGTTACGGCGCAACAGAAAAAATATTCTTTCTCTTGAGCAAACAAGCGCCTAACGCACCCTACTGGACTTGGTTCGGTGCGTTACGGCTAAAAATCTACCGATATCAGGTAAAGTATTCCAATCCAAACGCCTAACGCACCCTACAAAAATGATGCCCATAGCTCTTAATTTTTCTGCTAACTTTTCAGTGCGATCGCGGAGCTTGTCGGGTGCGTTAGCGCCAGCGTAACGCACCGAACCAATCGATAAAGGTGCGTTACGGCGCAACAGAAAAAATATTCTTTCTCTTGAGCAAACAAGCGCCTAACGCACCCTACTGGACTTGTGTCAATAATGATTCTATTGTTTCCAACTTTTCCGAAGCAGCTAAATTTCTGTAAAAAAACGATTGACTAAAACGGAAATATCTGGAAACGCAAGATGGTGCGGGTATAAAAACCAAGGTTATGATAGACTACTATATCCATAGTATCATAGGAACAAAAAAATAATACCTATAATATAATTATGTGGAAAGAAATTGCCGAACAGATCGCCCAAGTAACAGAGGAAAAATTTGAAGTCACTAACCATAGTTCCGTCGGTGGAGGTTGCATTAACAGTGGTTATCAAATAACTGATGGCACTCGCAACTATTTTGTCAAAATTAATCAAGCTTCCCTAGTAGAAATGTTTCAAGCAGAAGCATTGGGGTTAAAGCAAATGTGCGAAACCCAGACTATTCGAGTTCCTAAACCTTTATGCTATGGAACAGAAGGAAATAATTGTTATATAGTATTAGAATGGTTAGACTTAGGTGGTCGCGGAAACGATAAATCTTGGGAACAGATGGGGCGTAACTTAGCTGCTTTACATCGTTATCAAGGAAAAAGCGAATTTGGTTGGGATATTAATAATACTATCGGTTCCACACCCCAGATTAATACTTGGGTAGCAGACTGGGCAGAATTTTGGGCACAACATCGCATTGGTTATCAACTTAAGTTAGCAAAGCGTCGGGGTGGCAGTTTTAGTCAGGGCGATCGCTTGCTGAAAATTATTCCAGAATTATTAGCAGGTCATCAACCAAAACCGTCTCTAGTTCACGGTGACTTGTGGGGAGGGAATGCTTCGGTTACTGCGGATGGAGAACCCATTATTTTTGACCCGGCGACTTATTGGGGCGATCGCGAGGTTGATATTGCCATGACAGAATTATTTGGTGGTTTTCCCGCTGCTTTCTATCGTGGTTACAATGAAGTTTGGCCTTTAGATGATGGCTACAAACAGAGGAAAATTCTTTATAATCTATATCATATTTTGAATCATTTTAATCTATTTGGTGGTGGTTATGCTTCTCAAGCAGAAAGAATGATTCAGCAACTATTATCAGTTATCAGTTGAAGTAGCACTCAGCACTCAGCACTTCAGCAATCAGCTTTTCAAGGTGTATAATGGGGGGTTGAAACCCCCACGCAAAGCGCGCCACTAATTTTTCAAACTCTTGTGGGGGACTTACCCTTGAATTTTTAGCTGATAGCTAAATGCTGTTTGCGTAGGATGACCTAAGAAAAAGCTGATAGCTAGTTAACAGTTAATAGTTATCAGTCCCGCAGAAACCGGGTTATCGACGAAATTTCCCGATGAAAATAATCAGGGTAATAAACCCGGTTTCTTGTTTATAACATCTTATAGAAGTCCTAACCGTATCTATTTAACAAGTTACGAGTTGAATACCCATCTGGGTTTTATGATTCTGGCAGTCTAAGCCTTCATAATTTTTCGGTTTCCCGAACCCTTATTGTGATTAGGCTCGACTAAACAGCTTTCCTAAACCCTTTGTATTTCAAGAAAAGATACACTCAGGGGTTCTATAGAACCCCAAAACCCCATCTCCTCACCTCCCCATCTCTCAATCTCCCCATCTCCCCGCGTCTCCGCGTCTCCGCGTCTATGTAAAAGATAGATCCGTTTAGGGGTTCTATATCATGTCCGGATAAGAGCGTGATAGAACTCCGTTCCGCTTACGCGACCAAAAAACGTTCTGCTTTTTATACTTTCTTTCTCCCCTCTTCCTTCGTGACTCCTGTACGCGCGAATGGCCATTCGCCCCTACTGACTTCTGACTTCAGCGATACCATTTCTCAAAAATTTAGAGAGACCTTGAAAAGCTGATAGCTGATAGCTGAGTGCTGAGTGCTATTTCAACATATACTAAACTCCATAACTGTCAGACTGGTGCCAGTATAAACCACCTGTTCGAGTTGAAAACCGCTAGCTGCAAACAAATCTTTATATTCCTCTTCTGTACGCCAATGCCCCCCTGGGTTAGTAATCATCATTTGCACTGCTGCCAAAGCAGGTATTGTGCCATCAGGATATTCTACAGGCGCTCCTAAAGAAGGAACTAAAGTTTGTAAAAGTATTACCCTACCATTTTTAGGGAGAGCTTCTCGACAGTTACTCAGCACCTTAATAGAATCTTCCCGACTAAATACTGATAGAAAATACTTCATTGTAATCGCATCAGCACCCTTTGGTAAAGATTCTAAAGCACTACCACCTACAATTTTTACTGAGTCAAGAACTCCATATTTAGAGATATTATTAGGAGCAGTTTCTACCTCATGGGGTAAGTCAAATAAAATTCCTTTACAGCCAAACCTTTTAACAATATTAGCAATTAATGTTCCTTGATTTCCTCCTACATCCATCACTGTTTGAAAACGACTAAAATCATAAACTTCAAACAATGGATCGACAGCTTCAGCAGTTAGGAAACTCATGGCATTATTGAAGAGATATTTACTTTGTGGATTTTCTGTCATAAAAGAACTATAAAAATCCTTTCCTTTAGCTAGTTCAAAAGGTACTTCTCCAGTCTTTAAACTACTTTCTAATTCTCGCCAACCATCCCACATATCGGGTTCTGTAATGTGCATTAAAAAATGACCGATAGATGGGGAATCATCTGTAATTAAAAGTTCGGATAATTCTGTAGCAGCAAAAACACGCCCTGGCTTTTCTACAAATACTCCTAAATGAGCTAAAGCACGCAGTACAACATAAAGTTTTTCTGCTTTTGTTCCAGTTTTTTCTGCTATTATATCAACATTTTGTGGTCCATAATGTAGTAAATTTGGGATACCTAAATTTGTGGCGGTATAAACGCACTGACTTTGCCAATAACCGTAGATAATTCGGTAAATTTTCTTCTTAGATTCTGATGCTGTTCCTAACATAATTATTCTCCAATTTTTCTACTATAGTAATACGAGATGATTCGTGGAAGAAAAGTTTTAGGGGTTTGGTTTCCAAATCCTATTTTTGGTTGGGTTGGGAGACCAAACCACTACGATAATTTGTTTCCCAATTTAATTTCTGGGAGGGTTGGGAGACCAAAACACTACGATAATTTGTTTCCAAATCCTATTTTTGGTTGGGTTGGGAGACCAAAACACTACAGTTTTAGGATTGCTATATTACTATACTATAAAAGCATAATTATTAACTAACAAAACTGGTCAATATTCCTAAAATTTTTGGTAAGTTTTCGACAGAATATTCCTGTAAATCTAATACCACTGCTTCACCTTCTAACTCTAAAAATTGCCAAACAGTTCCAGTAGTAATAACCCCATAAATTTGGGAAATATTGTTACCTTGACGTTGGTTAAAAATTTGAGCGGCAACCATTTCTGCTATACATTGAGCTAAACCAGATTTGAGATTATCGTTTTTAGCTTCTACTAAGGCAATAACTGGTGATTCGATGAAAACTTGTTGGGTTGAATTGCTAATAATAAAATCACAAAAACCATTTAATCCTAGTTCTATGTCAACATTAAATTCAGTACCAGAAAATAAACTTATCTGTTTGTTTAAATGTTTTCTCACTGCTACTAAGATTGGTGCAACTATTAATTCAGATCGAGCCTTTTCAGAACCTATTGCCACTGCTAAAGGTAAATATTCTTCTAAGGCTTCAATCAGAAATTGACTAGGGACAACTTCTGGTAAGTTGTTAAATTTTCCTTTGTTACCTGTCAGAATTATATTAAATTTTTGTTTTAGTTCTTCTAAGGTAAATTTACTGTAAGGCATAGATTTTTGTAGTTATGAGTTATCAGTTATCAGTTATCACAATGGAAAAAAATTCTGCTCTCTGCTTTCCTTCTACCAAAGTCTAATTATTCAATTAAACATGATATAACAATATGACAATGATTTGTGAAAAAAACCGTAGGGGTTTGCTTTCTCAATCTCATTTATGCTAGGGTTTGGATACCAAATCCCTACGATAATTTATTTCCTAATCTCATTTATGCTAGGGTTTGGATACCAAATCCCTACGATAATTTATTTCCTAATTTCATTTCTGGGAGGGTTTGGAGACCAAACCCCTACGATAAGCTGATAGCTGATAGCTGACCGCTGAAAGCTTACCTACTTTAAATACTCACTCAAACGTTCTGCTAATACTTTATTATTTGGTTCCTTAATAAATGTAAAATGATTACCAGGAACCATAACAACTTCCATATCATCTACATCTAAAATAACATACATTTCTACCCAAACTAATTGAGGATCTATGCCATGAGGATGCTTTTCTTGCGCCCGAAAAACTGTTACTTTTCCTGGATAAGGACGACGTTTGTAACTATAAGTAGCTTTTAAAGTACCAATTATTACATCAACAAAGCGTCGGTTTTGTTCGCGAGTAGCTTCCTTCGGAAATAATTCTAATTTCTCTGCTTTATCAATTATAAACTCTATTTGTTCTTCTGAACTTAAACCTAATAATTCATCTTCCGTAACTAAATCTGTTCGACCAAACATACCTCCAAAGTAACGACTCAATACACCCCTCATATACATATTATCAATTTTTTTATTAGGGTCTAATAAAATAGGAACCCAAGGATCTAACAAAGCTAATAAACTAACTTCTTCACCTTGCTGAAGTAACTGTTGTGCCATTTCAAAAGCAACAACTCCTCCAAAAGACCAACCACCTATTTGATAGGGTCCTTTTGGTTGAAATTCTTGGATAGTTTTGATATAAAACTCAGCCATATCTTCAACTTTTGTCAAAACTTTTTCCCCTTCACTAAACCCCTGGGCTTGTAAACCATAAAAAGGTTGATTATTACCTAAATATTGGGATAATTCCTGATAATAAAATACATGACCTCCGGCAGGATGTACGCAGAAAAATGGTTGTTTATTTCCCTGAGTTTGTAGGGGAACTAGAGAAGAAGAAGTAACTTGACTTTCTCCTCGAATTAAACTTCCTAAATCTTCAATAGTAGGATTAGTAAATAGAGTAGATAAAGGTAATTGTTTCCCAAACCGTTGTTGAATTTTTGCCATTAAATTAACAGCTAAAAGAGAATGACCTCCTAACTCAAAGAAATTACTTTTAACTCCCACTGGATTAATATTCAAAATTTCTGACCACATTTGTGCTAGTTGCTCTTCTGTACGATCGCGCGGGGCAACAAAATTTTCGGTCTGACTAAAACTAGAAATATCGGGTGCAGGTAAACCGCGACGGTTAATTTTGCCACTAGAAGTTAAGGGTAGTTCTGACAACACCAGAAAAGCTGAGGGAATCATATATTCTGCCAATTTTTCCTTGAGATATTGTTTTAATTGGGGTACAACATCTTGAGTGGTTTCAGTTTCGGGCACAACATACGCGACTAAACGTTTATTACCAGGTTTGTCTTCCCTTGCTAATACTACCGCTTCTTTGACTATGGGATGTTGACTGAGAGTAGTTTCAATTTCTCCAATTTCAATGCGGAAACCCCTAATTTTAACTTGGTTATCAATGCGACCTAAAAATTCGATGTTGCCATCAGGTAGATAACGAGATAAGTCTCCCGTCTTATATAACCTATTCCCTATTCCTTCTTCCCTGTTCCCTTCCAAAGTAATAAACTTTTCCGCTGTCAAGTCTGGGCGGTTCAGATAACCATTGGCAACACTAACTCCACCAATATATAGTTCTCCGGGAACACCGATGGGAACTGGTTGTAAATTTCTATCCAAAATATAAAGTCGAACGTTAGCAATAGGACGACCAATAGGCGGTAGTTTCGGCCAATTCTCAGCAGCACCTTCTAAGGTGTAAGCAGAAACAACATGACTTTCTGAAGGTCCGTATTGGTTTTGCAGTTTACAGTTGGGAAGTCGGTTCATCATTGCCACTAAGTCTGGAGTCACCTGCAACTGTTCTCCTGCTGTGACTATTTCCCGCAATGGAGGTAAAACTTCACATTGAGGAGCAACCAATGATAACTGCTGCAATGCTACAAAAGGAAGAAATATCCTCTCTATCTGAGTCTCAACCATAAATTTCATCAGAGCAAAACTATCACGTCTGACTTCCTGAGAAACTAAGACTAGAGTACCTCCTGAATGCCAGGTGGCAAAAAAATCTTGGAAGGATACGTCAAAACTAATGGGAGAAAATTGTAATGTTCTGGCACCTTCACCTACATTTGCTTCTTCTTTTTGCCACATAATCAAGTTAACCAAAGCGCGTTGACTCATGGCAACTCCCTTGGGTTTACCTGTGGAACCGGAGGTATAGATGATGTAACCTAGATTTTCTGGGGTGACTCCACTGCTCAAATTTGCTGTAGAAAATTCGGCGATCGCTCCCCAGTCTCTATCCAAACAAACAACCTGTGCTTTATTTTCTGGCAAAGATGTCAATAATGATTTCTGAGTCAGTAATACTGAAATTTGTGAATCAGAAATCATATAAGCTAAACGTTCTGAGGGATAGCTGGAATCTAACGGTACATAAGCCGCTCCTGCTTTCAGAATTCCTAATAATCCCACAACCATTTCTAGGGAACGTTCGACACAAATTCCTACTAAAGTTTCAGGTTTGGCTCCCAATTTTTGCAAATAGTGAGCGAGTTGATTTGCTTTATTATTTAACTCAGAATAAGTCAGTTTTTCTTCACCAAAAATTACTGCTATTGCGTCTGGTGTTTTCTCGACTTGACTCTCAAATAATTGATGAATAGAAATGTCTTGAGGATAATCTTTTTTAGTATCATTCCATGCTACTAAAATTTTCTGTTTTTCTGCTTCACTCAGAATTGGTAATTTATTAATTGGTGTCTCAGGATTTTCTACAAATGCTGTTAGTAAATTCTGGAAATGTTCGGCAATTTGAGCAACAGTTTTAATCTCTAATACATCACTATTATATTTAAACTCAGTCAACAAAGAGTCTGGTAATTCTGTTACTTCTAAACTCAATTCAAAATCTACTTTTTGTTGTGGCAGTTCATAGTATTCTAACTCTAATTCTTTTGCCTTTAATAATTTCTGAGATTTATGATAACCAAAACCAACTTGACAGATTGGATAATGACTCAAGTCAGCAGATTTTAATTGTTTGACAAGTAGAGGATAAGGATAATCTCGATAATTATCAATCTCAAATACTTTCTTGCTAACTTGATTCAAAAAATCTGTAAACTTAATGTTGTCTGAGACTGAATTTCTGACAACTGTAATATTAGTAAAATTGCCTACTACTCCCGCAAAAGATGGTTGATTTTCTCGGTTTTGTAATAAACCAACCAGAATATCTTCCTCTCTTGTGTAGCGGTAAAGCAGAACTTTAAATACTGCTAATATTATCTCTTCCTGTTTTATTTCTAGGGTTTTTGCTAATTGTTGAATTTGTTGAGTTAATTGAGAGTTGATAGTTGATTTTAGAGCAGTACCATTATAAGTTCTCATACTCGGACGAGAAAAACTTGTTGGTAATTCTAGGATAGGTAAATTATCCCCTAACTTTTTCTGCCAATAATCGCCAATTTCTTTTCCTGACGAACTATTCAGAAATTCTAACTCTTGCTCAATATAATCAGAATAAGTCGTATTTAGTGGAAGTAAATTTGAACTAATATCATTAATTTTTGACTCGTAAATATTTACAAACTCATCCAGTAATATTGATAGGGAGTAGCGATCGCCTGCTATTTGATGCAGAGTCAGCAACAAAATATTTTCTGTTGTCGAAACACTAAATAAACAAGCACGAAATACTCCACCAGTTTCCAGAGTAAAGGGAAGTTTTAGTCGCTCCGATAATTGTTCATTTAATTCTGAATTATTCCAGGATGAAGCATCTATTTCTTCCCAGTCAATCTCCACATTTTCCCGGATTTCTGAAATTAGATTTCCATCTTGTTCAGAATATAAACTGCGGAGAATAGGATGACGTTCAATTAATATTTGTAGTGTCTTTTTAAAAGTTGCAATATCTACAGAATATTTTATCCTAATTGCTATAGATATTTTATCAGCTAGACCTATTGGATTAAACTTATACAGAAACCAATTTGCTTGCTGTATGTGAGAAGTAGGCCGCAATTTTAAAGTAGAAATACCTTGATTATTCATCGTTTATGTGATAGGGAAAAGGAAATAGGAAGAAATAATTGATTTTATTTTTGATTCTTGGAGATGTCTAATGAGATAGAATCTGATTATATAATATCAAATATGGTAGCATCAGTGTAATTATATCAGGATTCAGGAGGCACGGAGTTAGGACGAGAAAGAATTTAGAAAGATTTGGCAATAGCTGAAGAGCAAACATTTTTTTATACCGAATTAAGTAGATTTGATATAATAAATCTCTCCAGAAAAGAGGGAACACAGAGAAGTAATTGATAATTAATTTATGGATAAGAATTGATTCTATTTTTGATTTTCACCAGATATCTATCTAATATATATTTATAATTCAATCTCTTCCCACACTCCCCAACTATTTAGAAGCGATCGCCCTCTGTCACTTTAGCAACTACTCTAGCTCGCTCTTCCTGTAAACATCGAACTTTAGTAGTAGCATAATCAGAGAAACCCTTGCGCACTGCCTCTTCATAATCTTTAACTGTCAAACTCAACTGAGGAACAGATATATTTTGCTGACTAGCTATATCCAGAGCTAGTCGCAAATCTTTATGCAGTAATTTAACAGTAAAGTCAGGATGCTCAGACAAGTCATCACAACGTCGGGAAAACCAATAGTGAGGCAAACCATGAATATCTCCAGCGTTCTGACCAAAAGCACCGAAACGCAAAGCATCCCAAATAGTTTGTAGCGGTAGTCCCTGAGCTAAACCCAGTGTAATGCCTTCTGTAACTGCTTGAACGGCAACCGCATTCACCGCATTATGGATAAGTTTGCATTGAGTTCCATTACCAACTTCTCCACAATAGAGAACGTGGTCAGCCATCAGCTTGAGGATAGGTTCGACTCGCTCAAAAGTTTTCCTTGAACCACTTGCCATAACAGCTAAACCCATACCTCCCTCACTTTTTGCACCTTCAGGGCAATCATTAAAAGGAGCATCTAACATCTCAACCCCTAGTTTCTCCATAGCGTTGTGAAGTCTAAATATTGTTTCTAGAGAATTAGTGGTTATATCTATATAAATACTACCACTTCGCAATCCTTGACTCAGGTTGTTTTCTCCCTCTAGCACAGCACTGACAACATCACCAGGAGTAGGTAGAGAAGTAAAAATCACATCTGAATAAGTACCAAGTTCGGCACAACTATGGGTAACATGAGCGCCCAAAGATTCTAACTCTGCCATTCTATCTAAATTGATGTCATAGATATAAACCGAGTAACCGTGGGCGATAAAATTAGCAGTTTGTCGCCCTCCAATATTGCCACATCCGATAATACCGAGTTTAGGAGAATTCAGGGAGGAGTTTGTTTTTGAAATGTTGTTCCGAGATAACATCTTTAGTAGTTAAGTGGTAGGTTTTATTGTTCTCAGAAACCGGGTTGATCAAGGAAATTTTGTGGGTTGAAAATAATTAAGGGAATAAACCCGGTTTCTTGTTTGGGTGCTTCAAGAATTAAGAATTTAGAATTAAGAATTTAGAATTATCTCTCCTTGAAAATAAGAGGATTGACAAACAGCAAAATTTTTATTTATTATCCCCTTAAAAGGGGAGGCTTTATACCTTAGTTTTTCGCTAATTCCTAGTATTTCGATTGAACACCTCCTTTAATTCCACTTAAACAACGAACCACAAGCTACGCGAGTCCGCCCTGCTGCTGTACTCCACAACTCCAAAACAACATCTTCCAGACTTTGCCCATCAGCTTGAAGCATCCGCGTAATCATGCTTATTTTTCCAAAAGTCCAAAATAAGCCTGCCTCTAGCAAATATGGCTCATTGGTTTCCGCGTGTACCCGGAAATCATACAAAGAATAATCGCGACAACCCAATGCAATATGAGCCGTTTTAGCTGCATTTCCTAGTTTCTCAAATAATTCTGGGGTGACATTCGCAGGACAAATTGGCTTGACTGTAGGTTTCTCAGGTTGCTTTCCAGGAGTTCCGTCAGATTGGAGTTCCAATTTATCATGCACCGTTCTAATAGGGTGTTCTTCTGTGACTAAATACTCTATCATTGGTAATACTTGCAACTTACCCTCTCGCTCAACCACAGCCACACGCAATTCTCTTCCAGGAATATAATCTTCAACTAACAAAGTCTCATCTAATTCAAACCCCTTATCCAATGCTGCTTCTATCTGAGATTCATCCCACACCAATGTCACGCCTAAAGAGTTGTCTTCCGAGGTTGGTTTCACCACAAAAGGAGGCTTCATTGTCAATGTATCTCCTCGCCTTAGTTGCTGCGCATTAGCCACTCGGACCCCAGATGCAGACACAACGCTGCGTGTCTGAGCTTTGTTAGTTGCTAGTGAGGTACAATGAGATGGTGAACCCACTACAGGTATACCGAGAATATCCTCAAAAAATGCCCGAAAACTGGTCATCCCAGGAAAGCAGAACATATGGGGAACTACAACATCAATCTGAGGCAGCCGCGGTGTCATATCCTGGAGTGACATTTTCTCTGACAATGAGTCTAAAGATGTTCCCAACTGCCAAAGACCATCAGGATGTACCACTGCATAATAACTACTGACACCAACTGGTTGTACTACTTCTTTAGCATAGAGTATTGATAGGTTGTAATAGAAGTCTGAAACACAGGAACCAGCTAGGTGTAATACCCGTAATGTAGGAATTATAGCTGAGGAAGAATGTTGATTTTGATTAATTATTTCTAATTTCATTACTAATTATTCTCTATTGTTCTGCTAATTCAATAGTAACTTTGATTGTTAGTCCAGAAATATTAATTTTAATTAATTGTTAATTGCAAATATCAAAGATATATACATTAAGAGAAAATCCTGGTAATTAGTTATCATATCGCTCTAGGAGTCAGGAGTCGTAGGGGCGTTTTCCTGACGGAATGCTCCGCAAACATGTCGCTCCGCGAAACGGCCGTTAGCTTCGCATAACTATCGTTAACGCCCGTACAGGAGTCAGGAGAAAGAAAAGATTGGAACTAATAAAATTGTATAACTTGTATTTAAGAATATCTGTATTCATAGAAAGTAATAAGTGCAATTACTGTATAACCGGATTTTATATAAGAGAAAATTTTGGTAGATGCAGTAATTAAACTTATATTTAATGAGAAGACTCAACTTCTGAGTTTAGAGCAGATGTACTAGAGATTGCCAAATACATTCCCCATAAAATTATCAAGAAACTTACCGAAGTCGATAGGTTAAGGTTTTCTGAGAAAATTGCCCAACCTTCGATCGCACTAAGAGCCGGAATAAATAATGCAACTAAGCTAGTAAACCCAGCAGATAATTTTTTCAAACAATAGGCCCAAAGACCTATACCTAGCATTTGACCAACAATAGCTTGAGCAATTACTGCAAGCCAACCAGTTAATGAGTTGGGAAAAAGTTGATTCTCAGCAATTAGAGCTACAGGTAAGAGCAATAAAGCACTGGTTGTTGAAGACCAACTCATAATTGTGACTGGGCTTAAGTGAGTCCGAAGTTTCTGAATGATGAGTGGGTGTATGCCAAAAAATACTGCTGAGAGTAATGCTGCTAAGTCTCCTAGTAATTGTTCGCTAATTCTGAATGATAAAAGGTCATTTATATCTAATAAGGCGGAACCACAGATGGCTACAAACATACCCAGTAGAAATCGGCGATCGAAGGTTTGACTCAAAGCTAACCATGCTCCTAAGACGGTAAAGATAGGCACCAAATTATGCATAATGCTAGAGTGAGCAATGGTTGTCTGAGTTAGAGACCAAGACCAGAATATCAAACCAATAGATAAAAGAACCCCATCTGCTATCAGTAGCTTTGCTGTGTTAGCTAGATGGGGTTTCTCTGGTTCAATTTTAGTTTCATTTTTTCGTTTTCGGCGACGCACCGTTAGTAATTGGCTCAGTAACCCAAAGGCTATAGCTGCAATCCAAAAACGATTAAATATTGTAGCATTTGGACCAAGTTCATATTCGCTGAAACGGATGAAAATTGGTGTTAAGGATAAACAAACCAAGCTACCAAATAATGCAGCTAAGGAGTCTATCGGTAATAGTGATAAATGGTTGAATTGTAATACTTTAGCTTGAGCGTTCATCTTTAGTCAGGGAATAGGGAATAGGGAATAGGGAATAGGGAATGAAATTCTTGATTTCATATCTTAAATTAATTTCATTAGTCAGGGAATAGGGAATAGGGAATAGGGAATAGGGAATAGGGAAGATAAAATCTCAATACACAATAATTTAGTATAATTTTATTCTTTACTGAAGTTTTTAGGCTGAATCAGAAAATTAGCAATCCCATAAACAATAAAGCCTGCTGCCATACCGGGAAATACTTCATAAGTAGCACTTGATAGGTTAAGCCCTAACTTCCAGAGCATGGAAACGACTATACCAATAATCATCATTATAATTGCTACTGGCACACTTACAGGTTTTTGCCAGACCCGCAATACTAATAATGGACCTAAACCACAAGCTAAAACTGACCAAGAGAAAATTACCAAACCAAATACACTATTATCTGCTCCTAGAGCGATCGCTAATACAATAGCGGTAACAACCAGGGTGGCAATTTTAGCCTTTCTATAAGACTGAGCAGCACTCTCGACTAAATCTTGACTTAGTGCAGCAGAACATGATAAAATTTGGGAATCTGCTGTCGAAATAGCTGCTGAAAATAGTCCTGCTAACATCAATCCTACCAAAACTGCTGGCAATAATTCTATAGATAAATTAGGTAATGCTAACTCTGGGTCTCCTGATGTTATTAAGTCGGGCAACAATACTCTTGCAGTTAATCCTATCCCAAAAGCTGTAGCAGAATTCATTTGACCGCAGACAAATTTTATGTTACGAGCTAAGGCTATATTATCTGCCGAGTCAATTGCCATTGCTCTCACTAATATATGAGGTTGACCAACAGCACCCAACCCTGCCACCACCCATCCCAAAAAGTAAGGAAAAAATCCCCAAGGTAAATTAGCAGGTATCCAATTTGTGAGGGTGGGGTCAATGGCATTAAGTTTGACCCAAAGTTCTCCAAACCCTCCACAGGCAATTAAACTTATTATAAACAAAACCCATAAAGATCCTATCATTAAAACTGCCTGCACAGAGTCGGTCCAGATAGAAGCACGAATACCTCCTGAAAAACAGTAGGCAACTACAATTACAGCTCCTATAATAACTCCTAGTTGATAGTTCCAGCCAAATATAGCATTTAGTCCTTTGCTTGCTGCTACCAATTGAGCGGAGGCATAAGTACCGAGAAATGCTATAATAATTAACGCTGAAATTATTGTAATCAAACGCCCTTGATTTTTTTGCTCCAGATTTTCTTGACCTAAGAATGAGGAAACTGTATCTGAGTTTGTTTGCTGAGAAACTAACCTTAACCTTTTAAATACTAACCACCAAGCAATGTAGTCTCCTATTGCCCAGGCGACGGGTATCCAAATAGAAGAAAATCCGACTTTGTAGGTAAAACCAATCACACCAATAAATAGATACCCACTCTGACCAGTTGCCATCGCTGATAGTGCTGTTAACCAGGGATTGACATTTCTACTGGCCAGTAAGTAATCTGTTGTTGTGTTTTGTTTTTGGGTTGCAGAGTAAATGCCTACTATTGTAAATGACAATAAAAAGGCAATAAATGTGATCGCAATCCAAATTTGTTTTTCCATTTTAATTAAATGAGTAGCACAGGCATCTTGCCTGTCAAAGTGCCAGTAGTGGACTGTTTCGTCTTAAATAGTCCAGTAGGGTGCGTTAGCGTTTGCGCAGGGAAACGCACCCTACTGGACCGACACACCTTAAATGGTGCGTTAGATGTGGGGAGGGTGGGGAGAAAAAGACACCTAGAAACAAAAAATCTATTGCACAGTTTTAGCTGTGTCAGTCTACTACTAGACTTTTCAATTTCAAGGGATCATTGATAATTATAGATAGTTTTCATTATCAATTATCAATTATCAATTATCAATTATCAATTATCAATTATCAATTATCAATTATTTAATCTCCTCCCAATTCTACCAGTTTGCCAATATTAAAATCAATTCTTACCCAGCCTTTAAATTTGCGTAAATTATTGAGTAGTAATAAGACAATTTGCCAGTGGTGAACCATTAAAAATGGTAAGGGGTCATTCACTTGAAAAATACCATCTGTTCCTTCAGTAATTCTTTTAATCCATGCTTGGAATTTCTCTAATGAATTAATGCCTGTCAATCTCCATAATTCATGGTAAGTCCAATAAGTAGGCTTACTATTTGGCAGTGGTAATATTGGCTTTTCATTATCATTTTGACTATCTTTTAAATAAGCATCTGCTACCCCTGGATGGTCGTGAAAAGTTGTAATTGCTGAGTGAGTTCTGGGATTACATTCTATAGGAAAAACTCGACCATCTTCTGTCTGAATAAAATCAAAAGAAATTTGCCCAGTAATATTTAATTCTCTAACAAATTTTTCTACCCAATCATAAATTTGGGGATTATCAATATGTTCATAATTTACTTGAAATTCTGATGATTCACAACAGCAATAGAGTCTAATTTTACCTTTTCTAACAGTGCTATGGGTACAATATTCTTTGCCTTTCACAAATTCTTGCATAATCCAAGGTTTCTCTTCACTAATAGGCAAACCTTTGACAAATTGTTCCATTTCGCCTCTAGAATTCATAGGCAATTTTGTCATATCTAAACGACGCACTGAGTCGTAAGGAATGCTTTTCAGAATATATTTACTCCCATCAGCAGCAAAGTCAAAGTTGAGAATTTGTTGTGGGTCTGTAATTAAAAATGATTTTGGTACAGATAAACCAAAACTTTTAGCTTTTTCGATAAATGTGAATTTATTATCTAACATTTGAGTAATTTCTGTGTCAAAATGTAAGACTTCACAATATTCAGATAAAAGTGGTTTTGCTAAAGATTCATAGTAGCTTCCTGCTGGACTAGATACTGGAATAAATACATCTATATTTTCTTTTTTGACAATCTCTAATAATCCCTGACAATAACCATCCCAATCTTTATTTGGTGCAGGTATGGTGTAGAAACCGGTAACGGCGTTAGAAAATCTATTTCCTGATAACCAATATTTATTTGTTTCTAATAAAAAAGCTTTGTGACCTGCTGCATGAAATGAACGGGCAAGTTGCAAAGATTTTGTCATTTTTGCACCCGTAATTAAGATATTTTTGGGATTTTCTGGTTGGGGGTTTGGAGACCAAAACCCTACATTTTTTGTAAATGGTTTAGTAATAAAATTCCACAATAGTGACGGTATTACCTTCAATAAATTGAATGGTAAAAGAATGAATAATAATGCAAGAGTTCCGAGATTTTGGAATAGTGCATAAGCACGTCCTTGAACAAATAATATTAGTGCCATATTAGTAGTTTTGTAGAGATAATAATTTTAATTCTATGAGGGTGATGAATACAGCCTTGAATTAGGGGCTTGCTGATTAAATCTCAAAGCATATATTTAGTGAAACTTTTGAGTCCCTTCCCACACTTCCAACACTTCCCACACTTCCCACCCTCCCCACACTCCCTTAATTAAGTGGGTTATTATTTTCATCAACTAGAATAACTTGGGGACGATGTAGAAGTGCTTCTTCTGGGGTCATTTGTGCATAAGCAATAACTATTATCTCGTCGCCGACGGTATTCATCCGGGCTGCGGGACCGTTGAGGCACACAGTACGACTGCCCCATTCTCCAGGAATAGTGTAAGTTTCTAGGCGTGCACCATTGTTGACGTTGACTACTTGTACTTTTTCATAAGCCAGAATATTGGCAGTTGTTAGTAGTTCTTCATCAATAGTAATTGAACCCTCGTAGTATAATTGTGCTTCGGTTACTCTAAGTCGATGCAGTTTGCTCTTAAAAATTGTTAGTAGCATTTGGTCATAGTTATTTATATTCGGTAATATTTATGATGTTACCGAATATTGAGGAAGTTATATAGCGCTACGCGCTAGGGAATAGGGAACAGCAGACTATTAAACTGTTTTAGGGTTTATAAATTTCCTAACCTTTGCTTCGACTATTATACTATATAGGGTAAAAGGCAAAAAGTTAAAATCAGTTTACAAAAGGTTTTCGACTTTTAGCAACTTCTTGCGGAAATATTTTTCTAACTGTTCCCTATTCCCTATTCCCTATTACTTATTCCTTAAATCATAACTACTTTCGTCTAATAATTGTCACCCCATCTCGTAAAGGCAGTAAAACTTGTTCTACTCTGGGGTCTTTGGCTACAAAACTATTAAATTGAGCGATCGCTTCTCCATTAGGAGTACGTTTTTCTGGTGGGAGATAAGGTTGCCCTTGGAGTAAAGTATTATCGACACAAATAAATCCATTTGCTGCTAATAAATTTGTATCTAAGAGCATTTTAAAATATTCTATATACCCTCCTTTATCAGCATCAATAAACACTAAGTCAAAAGTTTCTCCTGCATCTACCAACTTTTTCATAGTTTCTATAGCTGGAGCAACTTCGATTGATATTTTACTACCATCAGGAGACTTGTCAAAACAAGCTCTAGCAAAGTCAGATACATATTGATCCACTTCACAAGCAACCATCCGCCCATCTTCTGGCAAAGCTTCTGCCATTGCCAAGGCTGAATACCCAGTAAACATTCCTATTTCCAAGATACGTTTGGCTCCAGTCATATAGACAAACATTTTTAAAGTTTGCCCCTCAATATGTCCAGATAACATTTCCTGTTCTAGCTGACGTACTGTCTCACTATTGGAAAATCTTAAATTCCATGGTTCTTGGCGAGTCTTTTCTGCTAATGCTGCCAAAGCGGTTGACTCTTGAGTAGTATTTTCCTCTATATAGGGGTCAATACCTGCTCCTAATTGATAAGCTTGTTTAATAGCATCAGCTAGTTCTGATGGTATTTCTGTAGTTTCTGCCATCTTGACAATTGTTTCAAGTTGTTCTACTAAAATACCTAATGGTGTAACTGGTCTAGCAGTTTCTGTTTTTACGACGGTTGTCATTTCAGTTATTAGTTATTAGTTATCAGTTATCAGTATCGACTACAATCTTATAGAACCCCTGAAGGGATCTATTTAAAAGTAGAGGGGGTGATGGGGAGTGGGGGTGATGGGGTGTATTAGAGATATCCCAAAATCCAATCATCCAATCAATTTTTACCCATAAATTATTAATTGTTTCTCCCTCAGACCTATTTTCTGGAGATACGCTTAGGGTTTCTATAGAACCCCTGAAGGGGTCTATTTAAAATTAGAGATTGAGAGTAGGGGAG
>NZ_JBNHEQ010000143.1:0-5516 GCF_050016015.1 Dapis hubbardiae BLCC-M172 | reverse complement strand
TAATTGATAATTACCTCTGGTTAAAACCGTTACGGAATTGAAGATAAGGAAATATTATTTCTTTTCTTGGTCGATTGGATATGGCGTTAGCGTAGCGCCTCTGCAAGAGCGGGAGACCCTTCCCTCCGGGACGCTTCGCTAACGCCATCCCATCCTAACGGAATGCTCCGCAAACGACCGCTTTTTTCCTCTTAAAAGGGGAGGCTTTAAACCAGAATTATTAATTATTAATAATTCGGTAAGATATTTTTACGAAAAAGGCAGGAAAAAGGATTTTTCATGGTTACTTTTTCTTTCTTTAGCTGATATAACTAAGAGGTTTATTTATTTTCCGGAGATGTATATTTATGCTCTAGGGGCTATTCGCAAATCGCCCCTACGACTCTTACCCTCACCCATAAGTAATAAGAAGAGGTAATTATTAATTATTCATTGTTAATTATTGAACTATTGACTCTTACCTACCACCACCAAAATATTAAATTAATTCTGTCTAGGTACTTTAACCCATCTTCCGCACGTCAAGTTGTAGCACTAGAGTATTATAATAATCTGGTAGCTTAGTAGGTATTTATACTGTACGAATTATCTTTATTTAACTTTCTCCTGAGTCAAATTCTCAGGAAAATATTAAGCATAAATACTTAATTAATTGTTTGCTGTTATTGACTATTATGATTTTTTTCTGACTCCTGACTCCTGTACGGGCGTTAACGATAGTTATGCGAAGCTAACGGCCGTTTCGCGGAGCGACATGAAACGCCCCTACGAGGACTGACTCTTTATTTCATACTACATTTTGACGTGCGGAATGTAGGCTTTAAGACTTTTTCAGCAACCCCTAATTAACCCCATCTTTGAAGGCAAAATGTTTTTGGAAGGAAGTTGAAATTTCTGTGACAAAAACAACTTCTGATGTCTAACTTCGTTAATCACCATACTGCCTCTGCGAACCTTTTCCCTACCTAACGCCAAAAAGTTGTTAATTATGTATGAAAAACTAGGGCCTCTCAAACTTATATGCTGGAGGAAAATACTCTTTACGCATACCCCTCATAGCTTGGTTCATAAAATCACGCCAGATAGGTGCAACAGTAGTTCCCCCAGTAGCTCCATAGTTTAGTGGTCGGTAATCATCATTACCTATCCAAACAGCAGTTGACAACTGAGGAGTATAACCAACAAACCAAACATCCCTTTCCGAAGAAGTCGTACCAGTTTTTCCAGCAGCTTGACGACTCATTTTAGCCCTAGTAGCAGTACCTCGTTCAATTACCCCCACTAATACACTATTAAGTGATGCTACAGCCCACTGATTCAGAACCAATTTAGGTTTAGGAGTATTGTCCAACAACACATTTCCACTGGTATCTGTCACCTGGACAATAAACGTCGTATCAGAATGCCAACCATTATTAGCAAAAGTGGCATAAGCACCAGCCATCTCCAGAGGTGTCAAATCAACAGAACCCAGTGGTAAAGAAATTACAGGTTCCATCGGACTTTTAATTCCCAAAATACGACAAATCTCAATTACCTTATTAAGTCCGACAGACTGACCAATTTTAACAGCAGGTATATTCAGAGAAGACTGTAAAGCCTTACGAATACTAACTGCCCCGGAATATCCACCACCATAATTTCGAGGAGTGTAGTAACCATCACCATCTCGATAACTAACACGAGTATCCATCACCACCGAAGATGGGGAAAATCTACCCGAAGCAAAAGCAGCATAGTAAACAAAAGGCTTAAACGAAGAACCAGGTTGCCTACGAGCTTGAACGGCACGATTATATTGACTGGTCTTAAAATCTGCCCCACCAACCATGGCCTTAACAAAGTGGGTGCGTGGGTCAACAGCCACCAATGCTAATTGACCTTTATCCCAACTACGATAAAGGCCACGATAATATAATATTTGATGCCATTCAGTCACAGTTCTCTCTGCCATCCGTTGGAAGTTCATATCAATAGTAGTTTGTATCCGCATTCCTCCCTTCAGAACAGCATCTTTACCAAACCTCTCAGTTAATTCTTGAATAACTGCATTAGTAATATAGGGAAGTTTACTTTGACGAAAAGAAGTAACTTTACCTACTAATAATGGTTGTTTGAGAGCTTCTGCTTCCTCCTCAGCAGTAATCCAATTTAGTTCTCGCATCCTGGCTAATACTGTTGCTTGACGCTGCTTGGACTTTTGGTAATTAATAAAAGGACTATATTGCTCTGGTGCGGGAATCATACCTGCCATTAAGGCAGCTTCGGCCAAAGTTAAATCCTTGGCAGACTTATTAAAATAGCTTTTAGATGCAGTTTCAACTCCATATAGATTATGACCCCAATAAATTTGGTTGAGGTATAATTCTAAAATTTCATTTTTTTGCAGAATTTGCTCCATTCTAATTGCCAAAACTGCCTCAGCTACTTTCCGACTAAGTTTGGCTGTGGGAGATAAAAACAAATTTTTCACCAACTGCATAGTCACGGTAGAACCTCCTTCAACAGTTCTACCCCGCTCCAAGTTGGCCACAAAAGCACGGATAATTCCAATGGGATAAAGGCCTTGGTGATTGTAGAAGTTACTATCCTCGATCGCTAGAACTGCTCGTTTTAAGTCTGGAGAAATTTGGTTGAGAGGGATGACTTCTCGGTTGGCCTCATCATGGAGACTTGCCAGGGGTCTACCTTTGATATCATATATATGAGTTGTTTCTGAAGGTGTATAATTTTTTAGTACCCGTACATCTGGCAGATTACGGAAGCTAATGGCTAAACCTACCAGTCCACCAGCAACTAATGAGCTAGTCAGCATGGTAATACCTAATACTGTACCTGCTGTAACTTTACTGACAGATTGAACAAACTCGAATACTGGTGCAGGTTCAGAGTTGGATTTTTTAGTTTGTTTGTTTGGAAGAGCGTTAGTTGACATTTTGATTTAACTTATTTAACTAAATTTTCTGGTTTTTGAGTTTAGTAATTAAACTTTTAGAGTTATGGAATAAGATTAAGTCATTTCAGTTATCAGTTATCAATACCTCCAGCAATAGGGAGATATTATTTCTCGATCAAAAGGTAATAATTCAGCAGTCAGCTATTCTTTTTGGGGAAGGTTTAAAGGTTGATTGATCCAGATATTAAATATTACTAAAAGTCGGCTATTTCGTTTAAAGCTTATTAAATTCATTTAATGTCTTTAAGCTCTAATTGCACTCGTGCTGACTGCTAATACCTGTTTGATTAAATCAAAAGTCAAAAAGTAAGTGATAATAAGTTGATTATTTGTATACTTTAGGTTTATTTGACTTTTTGTTAGGTAAGAGGCTTATTATTAGGGTTTAATATGTTACTTGAAAAAGTTTTATTATTCTATTTCCTAAGATACTAATAGTTATCATTTCTTGGTAAGCTAGCTATAGCTAAGTGCTAATTGCTAGATATCAATCAATTATGCTTAAATTGATGTTTGTACAAAGTATGTACAAGAAAAATCAGGATCGGTGATATTTGTAAATAATTTATGCTACTTTAGCACCTTAAACATTCAGCTATTAGCGGTCAGATATCAGTTTTTTAATGAACGATATAGCTTGATAGAATTTTAAGGTTAACTGATGGAATTTTACCCATACTTTTAATTAGCATGAAATCTCTAAATTGCTTTTTACTCTTTTCAATAAAGGTAATGAAGCTGATAGCTGTTAGCGTTAGCTCCTCTGTTTCGCTGCGCGACATGGAAAGCGGAGCAGTCCGTCAGGATAAAGCGCAGCTCCTCCGCAGGAGGCAAGAGGCTAGCTAACCGCTGTTTGCGCAGCATTCCGGAGGAAATACTTACTTAGCACTCCTAATTATCAGTAGGCCAATTAAGGGCAAAAATCTTCAGAGTAGCTAAACTTTTCCGACTTCCTAATAAGATTATTCATCATTTTCTCCACTAAATTTGACTTTCAAAGTCAAGCTATATAGATTTACTAAATACTAAATAATGACTGATAAATTTACATGGCTGCATCGTGGTATCAGCGAAATATTCCCAGATCAACCAGATTCTCAAGACCCGAATGAAAACTTAATCCAGAGGTTAACCAAATCAGACCGTCCTTTGCGGGTTAAATTGGGAATTGACCCCACAGGAGCTGATATCCATTTAGGCCATAGTATTCCGGTTAGGAAACTCCGGGCATTTCAAGATGCTGGACATACAGCAGTATTAATCATAGGAGATTTTACCGCAAGAATTGGCGACCCGACTGGGAAATCTGAAGTCCGACGGCAGTTAACTACAGAGCAGGTAAAGGAAAATGCCAAAACTTATTTAGAGCAAGTCCGGCCAATATTGGATTTTGACACACCAGGACGACTAGAAATTCGCTACAACTCAGAGTGGCTGTCTAAATTGGATTTGACCAATATTCTAGAACTTCTGGCAACTATGACTGTGGGACAGATGTTGGCTAAGGAAGGTTTTGCCCTTCGTTATAATCAGGAAAATCCTATCTATATCCATGAGTTTCTCTATCCCCTAATGCAAGGTTATGATTCTGTGGCTGTGGATGCTGATGTGGAATTAGGCGGTACTGACCAAAAGTTTAATATTGCGGTGGGGCGAGATTTACAACGTCATTTTGGTAAGAGGACTCAGTTTGGTCTGTTGATGCCGATTTTGTTGGGGACTGATGGGGTACAGAAAATGTCTAAGTCTCTGGGAAATTATGTTGGTTTATCGGAAGACCCTTTGAGTATGTATTCTAAACTGGAGAAAATTCCTGATGACCAGGTAGAAGAGTATTTTGAACTATTGACAAATTTACCTCTTGATGAATTGCCAGAGAATCCTCGCGAAAGACAAAAATTGTTGGGTTTGGATATTGTGTCTCAGTATCACGGTAAGGAATCTGCTTTGGAGGCTCAACAAACGGCTGTGAAAATGGTGCTTCAGGGAGATATGAGTCAAACTGAGGCAGTGCCAGAATTTTCTTTGGCTTCTGTGGAGTTTCCAGCGAAGTTGTTTTATATTGTTAGTGCTAGTGGTTTGTGTAAGAGTAGCTCTGAGGCTAGGAAGAAAATTGCTGGGGGTGCTGTACGTTTGGATGATGACCGTATTTCCGATCAGAATTTGACTTTTGACTCTCCGGCGGAACTTGATGGTAAGGTTTTACGGGTGGGTAAAAAGAATTTTGTTCGCTTGGTGAAGAATTAAGCAATACTTTTACTTAGACTTATAGTAGGAAAAATTTAGGAGAGAAAACTTATGACTCAGAGGAAAGGAAAATTTATCATGGGTAAAAATGATTCAAAACTATAACGTATTAGTTTTTTGAATTATGAGTGGAAATTTTCCATACTTTACCTTAGACTCGTAGTCAGAAAAATTTAGTAGAGAGAAATTCCGACTCCAACCGAAGGAAAATTTTTCATCGGTAAAAAGTTGTCAAAACTATAACGTCTTAGTTTTCTATTGACTGCCGAAAAATAGAGAAGTGGAAATTTTCCATACTTTACCTTAGACTCGT
>NZ_JBNHEQ010000142.1:0-16273 GCF_050016015.1 Dapis hubbardiae BLCC-M172 | reverse complement strand
ATTATCAATTATCAATTATCCATTATCAATTATCCATTATCAATTATCCATTATCAATTATCAATTAATGAATACCCATCTTGGGAAAAGTTAAATCAGCAGGATTAATTTGTTCATATATCTCAAAGGGTTGATGAATCCAAGGATTATCAGTCAAATAATCAACATAGTAATTCGGCTCAAATATTGAGCAAGCTTTATACCATAAAACAGCCGTTTTTAATTCTTGAATTTCTTGACTATAATTATCTTGAAGCCAATTAATGGATTCTTTAATACTAATTCCAGAATCTACCAGGTCATCAACTAACAAAACATGACTACCTAAAGTATCTGTAGTCATAGTCAAATTTTGCGCTATTTTAATATTACCTCGCTCCTGACCCTTAATACCACCATAAGAAGAAGTAGCGATAATTGCCAAAGGTTTCCTAAAAATGCGAGAGAGAATATCTCCTACTCTTAGTCCCCCCCTAGCTAAACAGACAATTTGATTGAACTCCCATTGGGATTGATAAATCTTTCCTGCTAAATATTCAATTGTTTTATGATACTCTGGCCAAGAGATGTAAATATCACTCATTTGTGAATTTGAAAATAATGGTGACAACTTAAAAATAAGTTAATTTTACCCAAAACCACCATTTTTATCTCAAACCACTAATTATCTTATGCTCTGAAACAATTTTTTCAATCATTTTCAAATCAAATAAATATCATACAGGTCTGATACACACAGACCTCTATTACTTAAAAATTAGATCAAAAATTTTTAGTGACATAATTCCCTTTTTCTATAAGTTGATAGATATAAAAATGCTGAAATTTTGGGGTTATTAAAAGGTAATCAGACCTGCCAATTATCAGAAAAGGGGTAATTTTATATTACAGTTTTTTTATTAGTCAAGCAGAATAGCAAAGTTTTTAATCAGCCATCTTGAGCCATCCACGACGAATTGCATGAAGTAACCGATTAATTGCTGTGGTATCTTCTTCACTCAGATTATGGTATAAAAATAAATTTCTGAGTTGTTGTCTTTGCTCTTGAGTCAAGATACCAGATCGATATACTTGAAATACTAATTCTGTGATTATTACTTCCGGTAAAAAAGCTTGATGTAGATAATCCATAACAGTTGATTTTTATAACTCACTATCTTTAGTATTCCCTATCTAACAATTAATAACTGTGATGAACCGCTTGAGTCCAGGTGATATATCTCATACCAATTAGTGATTTCTGTCACATTAGTCAAAAGAAAATTATTGAGTCAAAATATTAATAATTATAAACTTTTAAGAATCAAAATAAATCCCTATAATTTTGTCAAAATATACACTTTTCAACTATAAACAACTCATGCAGAAATTAAATATTATCAAATTCGATCGTTATGATATCAATTATTTTAATTAGAGATTGTCAAGTATAAACAAATCTCAAAAAGAAGATAGGGAAAACTTAACTGGGAATATGAAAACTAAAACATATTAATATTTTCCTCCATAAAAGAAAACTAAAATATAGCTAGTCTTCTTTTTTTTAGTGACTAAACCACTACCTTTGCTATTATAATCTATTCAATCCCAGGTTGTATTCAAGCTTTAAGATTTAGTTAACAAACAGTCTCTTAATCAGCTTCGCTGCGTGACTACCAATATTAATTGTTATGCAAGAATATAATGTCAAGTAGAGTTGATTTTCGAGTACAGATAACGATCGCCATTATACAACAATTTCCAAGAATTAAAAAATATGAAATCCCAGCAAATATTATATAGAATTCTGGCAATAATTACCACTATAATCTTGAACTTAACAATATTTGGATGTCAAAAAAAGAATCAAGTAAAATTAGCCGAAAATAGGAAAATAACAACAGTATTACAACAAAAAATTGGGGAAGAAGAAAATAAACTTCAAGAGCGAAGTTTAGCAATTCGTCAGAAAATAGCAGCCAGAGATTTAGAAGAATTAGAGACTTGGTGGAAAAAAAGAAATATAGGAGATCCTCATAAATATTTACTACCAGTAATTTTAGCTAGATTAAGTCTAGAAGGTGAACCAGTAGGAAAACTTTATAATCAAGAAAAAACTTGGAAAATTTTGCTACAACTAGATAAAGATAAACCAAGTATTTATCACTTTCGCAGTTATTTAGATGTGCGGATTTTCTTTTTGTTTCGAGACAAAATGCCGTCAGAAATATTAACATCTTACAAAAATCAACTACAGCGACCGAAAGTTCTACAGTGGACAAAAACTGGAACAGAAAATCATATGTTTATGGGACGTGCATCCGGTTTAGCATTGATGGATGGTAGTGGTTGGCCTATAGGAGATCCAGCAAGTGAAGCTACAAATGAAGCATGGTTACGAAGCGAACTGAATAAATTTTTAACTATTGGACAAGGAGAATTTCATTCTTCTACTTATTATGGATATAGTATTGGTGGATTGCTTAATATCTATGATTTTGCTCGTGACCCAGAATTAAAAAAACTGGCCAAAGCTTTGCTAGATTGGTACGCAACTAATATGGCATTAAGACTAAGTTGGGGAACTGCTGGAGGTGCCGAAAGTCGAGGCTTCGATCGCCATACCTGGAATAGTGGGTTAAGTACAGTAGCTTGGATGTGGTGGGGAGATGGAACTGAAGCAGCAGAAACAATGGGAAGAGGTAGTGCTAGATTAGCATTGGCACCAGCTCTCAGTACATATCGTCCCCCAGAACATTTGCGGGCATTAGCTCGTAAACAAGTACCATTACCATTTAAACTAAGGGCAAGCCATCCAATTTACTATAGCTACTCTCAGGGAAATGCTTTATGGGAGACCTTTTATATAACTCAGGATTATAGTTTAGGAACTTTATTAGAGCCTACTCGTAGTTATCAAGTTGAGGGTACAATTAGGGCACAATATGCTACTTATAAGTTAGTGGTGCGCGACCCGAATGGTAAAAATAATGCAGTAGTCAGTTTAGCAGGAACTTATCATGGACCGCAGGCAACTGGTCGTAGTCCTGGAGACCAATATGTTCAAGAAAAAGGGGCAGTCATTTTTCAATTAATTCTCAATGATCGAGATTTACAAGCGGGAGTACCTCCGCGATCGCATTTAGTCTTGCCACAGCGTTATGGTGAACCAAGAAAATATAAAGATTGGTATATTTGGCGCATGGAGAATATTTGGCTATGTGCTAGACCTTGGGGAGATGAAGTAAATTTGCAAATACCAGTCTCTGAGAAATATAAAGATTATCAAGCAATGGTTGCCAAGGGCACGAAAACTGCTTGGGTGACTGATGTGGCAAGAGTCGCTGATATTGGAGACTTTGAAAGTTTGAAACAGGCGTTGGATAAAACTGAAGTTGATGATAGCGAATGGAATAGTCAGGGGCGTTTGAGTTATCTAAGTTTGGCAGGCGATCGCATAGTGATGACTTATGAGCAAGATGGTGCTATTGGGGATGCTGTGATGAATGGAGAGAAAAGGATTTTAGAAAATTGGCCTGTTTTGGAGAGTCCTTATGCCAAGCAAGAATTGTATAGTGGATTATTAGAAGTTGATGACCCCAATTTAGGTAAGTGGCTATTACGAGGTAAGTTGACTGGTCCAGAATGGGAGTGAGTATTTGCTTAATTTTTATCCAGAGAATAAAAATACAGACCAGTACATAGTATCTAATTCAGGACTTACACAAAGGTACTATATATAGGGTTTGCTGAAAAAGTCTTTTTGAAGGAGTAGGGGAGCAGGGGAGCAGGAGAGTAGGGGAGTAGGGGAGTAGGGGAGGAGTAATTTTTTCCCAACTCTTGCTGAAAATACTAACTTTTTGATTTTTCGGGAACCGTGCATTAAGAGCTGAAAACCTGGTACTTTTTAGCAACCCAAAAAAGCCCAAACCTTTATCTGTAAATACTTTTAGCTTTAATCAGCCAGCCCTATATAGAGTTTAAAAACTATAACGTTATAGTTTTGAACGCTATATATATATATAGTTTATGCGTAACTCCTATGATTAATAAATTTAGAAATATGTTATTATAATATCCGCAAAAATAGCACTTAAGATAGAATTTAACAGAAAGTAACAAACAGAGAATCACCTATGCCATTAAAGTCAACAACTAGACATATTCGTATTTTTGCAGGAATAGTGGAAAAGAATGAACTTATTCCTGACGATAAGGTATTAACTTTAGATATCGATCCCGACAATGAACTTAACTGGAATGATGGTGCTGTACAGCAGGTTTACCGAAAGTTTGACGAATTAGTAGAATCTTATAATGGTTCAGATTTAACCGAATATAACCTGCGTTGTATGGGTTCTGATTTAGAACATTTTGTCCGTTCGCTCTTACAATCAGGTGAAATTAGTTATAATCTTGGTAGTCGTGTGAATAACTATAGTCTAGGACTACCCAGAGTAGATGTTGATGCTGAAGCTCAATAGCAATACCAACAATACTCAAATTTAATATCTAATCAAATCCGATAACATTACTGTTATCGGGTTAAATAATAACTTATCATATCTCTACCTTGTTATTCTGAGAATGTTGTAAAAATTGTTTCATAGAGACCTTTCGATTGGCCATAAATTGATTCCAAGCACTAGGGAAAAACTCCTCTAAAGTTTCCACTAAAGCCCAAATCTCAAGATTAACCATTTTGTAGTATAATCCATGAGAATGTTTCACTTGAGTCAGCAATTCATCTATCTCTATTGGAGGTAATGACTGCTCATTATTAGTTTCTAAATTGCTCGAAGCACCAGAATCAGAATATTTAGACATAAATACACCTCATAAGAGAATATTTATAAACAGGACTTACGCACGCGAAACCCGGTTTCTACGAGAAATGGTTGTTTTGACTAATAGAAGTCTAGGAGAAACCGGGTTTCTAGGTTCACCTGGGTAAGTCCTAATAAATTTACTGACAAAATTTTTAGGAAATATTAACTATCTTAATTGTATCAAACCTATTTATAATAAGGGTACAATAGTTTAATATCAAAAACTGCCAACTAGAAATTGGCTTTTTTAGATATTAGAATTATGGCGATAACTGAGTCAAAAAGACCTAATTCAAGCAGCATAGATAATCAAGAGAAATCTCTAATCAAAGAAATGGCCGAAAGCGGTGAGGACCCCTGATGCAAAACACTATGCCAAAACACTACCTGTGGGCTATAGGTGAAGGGAGCAAAACCTATCGGCCAGGAGAAATGATAGCAGAGCGCTATCAAGTTCAGCATGGTAGGATATTACTAGATACTCAACCACACAAAATGCCCGATCTGCCCGAAGAAATTCCGGGTGAAATAGAACCATATTTGAAATTATTTCCCTATAGACTTCATATTCCTCAAGTTTTTGGACTGGTTTCAGTAGCAGCAAACAAAGGGACTAAAGCAATATGGTTGTTAGAAAGAGGGCCAATAAATTCAGGGACAGGTAGCTTAATGCCAGAAATAGCTACAGCATGGAAAGATGCTACACCCATGCGACAGCTAAACTGGTTGTGGCAAATAGCTCAACTTTGGCAACCTTTGAATGTGCAAAAAGTAGGTTCTAGTTTACTAAATCCTGAAAATCTGCGGGTAGAAGGGCAATTAGTACGTTTAGTAGAACTACAGCCAGATGAAAAATCGGTGACATTGCAGCAGTTAGGTCGGTTATGGCAGAAATGGGCGAGCAGTGCTAACCCAGCAGTAGGCAAATTTTTGAAACAACTGTCTCAGCAAATGATGGCAGGCAAAGTACAAAATGACGATATACTAATAACACAACTAGATAAAGCGTTAGAAGCATTGGGGCGATCGCAAGTTCGGAGTGTTCACATTACCACAGCTACAGATACCGGACCAAACCGTTCTCACAATGAAGATGCTTGTTACCCACCTAGTAAAACTGTGATGAGCTATCCACCTAGTCCTAAGACAGTAGCTATTGTTTGTGATGGCATTGGTGGTCAAGATAGGGGTGAAGAAGCTTCCCAGTTAGCAATCAAAGTTTTGTACCAACAACTGCAAAAGATTCCAGAAAATGGAGAGCCTCTAACTGTAACTACAAAGTTAGAAGAATTTGCTTGTGTAGCTAATGATGCTATTTGCGAGTGCAATGATAATGAGGAACGCCACGGTCGTCAACGGATGGGAACCACCCTAGTAATGGCAATTGCTCATCTCCACCAACTCTACATTACCCATCTAGGAGATAGCCGTGCTTACTGGATTACTCCTAGCAGATGCCATCAAGTAACTTTAGATGATGATATCGCTACTCGTCAAGTCAGATTAGGTTACTCTCTATATGGTGATGCCATAAAACAAGCAGCATCAGGAGCCCTAGTACAAGCTTTGGGTATCACTAGCTCAATAAGTCTCCATCCAACGGTACAGCGCTTTCCGATAGATGAGGATAGTATTTTCTTAATTTGTTCCGATGGTTTAAGTGATAAAGATCGAGTAGAAGAATATTGGCAAACAGAAATATTGCCATTGCTAGAAGGAAAAATAGATATAGCTACAGTTAGAGACAGATTAATAGAAATTGCTAACACCAAAAATGGGCACGATAAT
Source organism: Dapis hubbardiae BLCC-M172 (assembly GCF_050016015.1). Classification (NCBI taxonomy): domain Bacteria; kingdom Bacillati; phylum Cyanobacteriota; class Cyanophyceae; order Oscillatoriales; family Microcoleaceae; genus Dapis; species Dapis hubbardiae. The sequence goes on along the minus strand of NZ_JBNHEQ010000142.1, from coordinate 9,677 downwards.
GTGACAGTAGCTTTAGTGTATTATCAGGTAAAATCTAAAGGTCAGATGACAGAATTATCACTCCCCCCTCTAGACATTAAGTCTGCACAATCAGAAAAGACATTTTTTGAGCATAAACATCAAACTTCCATGTTTGACTTAGAATATAAAAGTTGGTGGTTTTACCTGTTAGGAATTTTTATACTTCTGGGGTTAGGGGGAATATTAGCATATTTTTTAAGTCCTATAGTAACTGACTTATTTTTTGAAACTCCAGCACCAACAAAAAAGATTTCCGATAATGAAATTGTGAAAAAGATAGAACAACCTAGCTTATCAGCAAATCCTACATTTTCTCCGACCTTATCCTTCGATGTAGGTTCATTTATATTGATTAGTGGTAGCGACTCTCCAACAAATACATTAAACAAACCCATTGAATTACTAACTAGCAGCAGAGATAATACTGTGAAAGGTAGAGTTGCTAATGGTAGTATTCTCAAAGTAACTAGAAAAATTAATCGACCTGAAGAAACTTGGTTAGAATTAGAGGTATGCTCAATTACAAAATCATCGAGCATCGATCAAGAATTTATCTATTACTTACAACCAAAAGATGTAGGTTGGATTCAACAAATCAAAATAGATAGTCGTCTAGATATAATCAATCTCTCTGAGGTAAATCCAGAACAACTAGATGAGTGTTTTAATAATTAATAATGGATAATGGATAATTAATAATTAACAATTAATAATTAATTAGGGTTTGCTGAAAAAGTCTTTTAGTAGCGGAGGAGTCAGGAGTCAGGAGTCAGGAGAAGCGGGAATTATAGAGGAGGCAGGAGGAAAAATAGTAATAATGATTTTTCTGCCATAATCTATCCAAAATGCTCACAATTTCTGCTTTATAAACCAAAAAGCTGGTACTTTTTCCAGACCTAAAAAGGCTAAAACCTTTATCTGTAAATGCTTTTATATTTAATCAGCAAGCCCTAATTATTATAGCGCTGTGCTCCGGGAACAGGCACTATTGGAACAGGCAACAGGGGGAATAAATTGCCGATAATATAAGACTTTGAGCTGCTTGGCCCCTACTACAATTTGTAAATATACCAGCGCTCATTGCTATACCTCGTTATTAAAAAGAAGATCATTTGTCAAAAGGAAGTTTTTTTATTCTTGATAGGAGAGGCTTTAAATCTTGATTTTTCGGTAATATAGTCATTTCAAATAATGATAAAAAACTTTTTTGGCTGAAACCGTTTCAAGACCAAAAACATTCGTCCTAGTCTTATTCAGAATGACTATATATTAATATTAGTCAAATTCAACTAATAAATATTAATTTGTGTCAGATTTGCTAGCAATTTCCATATAACTTAACAGCCAATTAGCCATAGTAGCACGACGAGCTTGCACAGGAGTAAACTCACCAATTTTATAACCTTTGAAACCCAATTTTTGTTTCAATAATTGTTTATTTTCTTTAGGAATAGAGCGAGTCAATTTCACAGTAGGCGGTCGAAATTCAATAAAATTTGGAGGTTCTGGATATTCATCTCGCCACTCTGGTGCTACCCTCGAAATATCCCATTTACAAGTAGCATCATCATAGCGATAACCAAGATAATACCAAACTAATTGATTAACAGTATTATCATCAATTTTTTCATCAATAATTGCCTGAATAGTTTCTGTATTTAGTTGTGGTAGTTCAGACATAAAACCTGATTCCTTTTGCTTTAGAGTATTATAATAAACCGGGTTTGTAGTAAACAGATATCAATATGATAGAGCATTTAATAAAAACCAGATTTCTCTGCTACTTTTTTACTTTGGAGTGTTATAAAAAACTGAGTTTTTAGCCAATAGAGATTAGTATAGCAATCAGTTGTGATTTGTGAGAATTTGTAATATTTTATCTAAGGGGGTTTGGTTGATAAACCGAATCTTAGCTAGGGTTTGGATACCAAACCCCTACAGTTTTTTCTCAAATCTCATTCCTGATTTCTATATGATAGGGTATTTAATACAAACCTGGTTTCTATACTTTTTACTTGGAAGTGTTATAGTAGGAGTTGGGTCTCTAAATCCGATTTTTGCATTAGTTTAAAGACCAAACCCCTACATTTTTTTTTCACAAATCATTTAGGATTGGTATATAGAAATTGCCAGAGTAATTAGGAAATTATCGCATCTCTCAAATTTAGTCACAACAAGAATGTAAGGGCGAATAGCAATTCGCCCCCTAATGACTTCTGACTTCAGTTAAGAGATACCTTCTTTTTGTGCCATTGATAACATTAAATCTAGGACTCGATTTGAATAACCCCACTCATTATCATACCAAGAAACAATTTTAAAGAAATTAGAATTAAGTTCAATTCCAGCACCCGCATCAAAAATACTAGACTGGGGATCGCCTGTGAAATCAGTAGAAACTACAGCATCTTCAGTATAGCCAAGAATACCTTTCATTGAACCTTCAGCAGCAGTTTTCATTGCTGTGCAAATATCCTTGTAGCTAGTTGACTTCTCAGTTTTGAAAGTCAGATCGACCACAGAAACATCAGGAGTAGGCACTCGGAATGCCATACCAGTTAGTTTTCCTTTTAATTGTGGTAAAACTAGAGCTACTGCTTTTGCAGCACCAGTAGAAGCTGGAATAATATTTTGAGCTGCACCACGTCCACCCCGAAAATCTTTTTTACTAGGGCCGTCTACAGTTGGTTGAGTAGCAGTCATAGCGTGAACAGTTGTCATTAGACCTTCCGCCAAACCAAAATTATCGTCAATCACTTTGGCAACAGGAGCCAAACAGTTAGTAGTACAGCTAGCATTAGAAACAATTGTATCTTGAGCAGGATCAAACAAATCGTGATTTACACCCATCAGCAAAGTTTTTACTTTCTCAGGGTCTTTAGTAGGAGCTGAAATAATTACCCGCTTTGCACCTGCTGTCAAATGATTTGAAGCACCATCAAAAGTGGTAAATAATCCTGTAGACTCAACCACATAATCTGCACCTTTTTCTTTCCAGGGTAATTCAGCAGGGTTTCTAACTGATACACAAGGAATCAACTTTCCGTTAATTGTTATGCCATCATCAGAGGCGGTTACATCTCCTTGGAAACGTCCGTGAGTTGAATCATATTTTAATAAATAAGCTAGGTTTGGTGGCGGTACTAAGTCGTTAATTCCCACAAACTCGATTAAGTCCGGGTAGTTTAGTCCAGCACGGAATACTAAACGTCCAATACGGCCAAATCCATTGATGGCTACTTTTAAAGGCATGGATACAACTCCTGTATAACTAAAAGTTTCTATAAGTATTAGGACTTACCGATTAGAAATTATCATAAGGACAATTGGTCTAAATTATTCTTTTCCATATCTTAAGAATCTTGAGGCCAGATGACGAAGGGATGATTGGACAATGGGACACCTAGCAACTATATTTGGGTTGTGTAGAAAATATCTTGGAATTGGGGAATGGGCAGTACAAGGAATATCCATAAATTAAAGATATCGGTTTATCTTGGGTTCCCTTTAGCTTAATCCAACTTACAAATAATTTTGATAGAGAATATTAACTCCTGGTAAAGCTGAAATCAGTGAAAACTACTGCGTAAATGTACAGTAATTTTAGTATGATTGTTTCTGCTAACCAACTATTTCTTTCATATATAGCAATGTGCACTGGCATATTTATACATTATTTTTTGTACACCTTTTCTAGAAGGCAGTTTGAGCTGGGCGTTGTAAATACCTGAGCGCTCACTGCTATAGCGTTTCCCAAGGTTATAAGGTACAGTTATATTTTTGTCTTTTTGTTCCCTGTTCCCTGTTCCCTGTTCCCTGTTCCCTGTTCCCTCAAACCTAAAATTTTGTACCTCACGCTTTTTGGGAATTGCTATATTGCCAGATATACTTTTTGAAAATCCGTAATTTTTCTGAAATTTAATTATCTAAAACTATCTAATTATTCTCAGTAATTATTCTTAATTTTTGAGCTTATTTTAGATAAATATACTGATAAAAAATTATGTATAAATATTTAATAAATATATACAAAAAGACTTGTCATTTACTCAAACAATAAGCCATACTATTAATGGTTAAGCAATAGGAATTCAAGGATATAGAAATGAAAAAGATTACCACAGCAGAAGTTTTAGATCTTCGAGCAGAGGGTTTAGTTCCTAGCAATGCAATTATGATTAACTTGAAGCCTAGAAAAACTGTCAGCGATAGTAATATCAACCAATTAGGTACAGGTTATATCCTTCAAGGTAATGGGCACGAAGATTTTGGTTTGCCAGGCTTTTCAGTTGAGTAGAGTTGGTAACAAATTATTTATTTTCTCTCTAAAACGCTCAAAAAGTAACAAATCGTGCATCGAAAAAAATGAATGTTTCAGATGAAATATGTCAGACCCAAAGAAGCAGCATCAATCCTTGGAGTTGCAGTCTCAAGTCTCAGACGATGGGAAGAAGAAGGCAAAATCAAAGCAATCAAAACCCCATCAGGGCATAGGCGGTACTCAATCGAAGAAATCGAACAAGCAGCAGGTTTGCCCAGGGCAATTACCACTGTTTGTTATGGGCGACTACTCAAGACTTGAAGGAGTTGGGAGTGAGTCTTTTGGTTACTGTATTTGATACTTGTTGAAATGGCTTTCAATAATAAATAATGGATAATGGATAATTGATAATTGATAATTGATAATTGATAATTACCTCTCCCTAAAAGCAAGAGGATTGAATCAAAGGAAAATTTTTTTTGTTTATCCTTGAAATGAGAGGCTTTATACCTTTATTTTTCGGTAATATATTCTTGATCGCAGGGTAATATCATGTCCGGATAATCAGTGATAAAAAAGCTCTTGTTTGTAGTTGGGCTTTAGCCCTATTATAGTTTGGGCTAGAGCTTTACTACAAGCTTTAAACTTTAATTGTAACTATTCAACCGGACATGATATAATATCTACAATTTAACTAAATATTTAATATTTGATATCAGCATTTATCGGCAAGCTTATTCTATAAATACATCCTCTCAAACTACCTTTTTCAGAAATACTTGAAGTTTAAAATAACATATCAAAAAATGAGAAAATGCTATATAATTTCCTCTCACTCGTAGGAGGTTTGGGTTTGGTGACCAAACCCCTACAAGAGATGAATCATACTAATAATACCAGGTTTGATCTAACTAATTATCAAGACTTGATATTAGAACTTAGTAGGGGTTTTGTATCCAAACCATATCATTTTTGTTATCTAACTTTTAGGCATTTGTGGTTCTTGCCTAACCGCCTCATCAATATCAGAATCAGCAGTTTCTGTAGTAGAATTAGCTTGATTTTCTGATGCACCGTTAGTTAAACTATGCCCATTATGATGATCTTTCACACCATTCTCAAGAGATCCATTTCCATTAGAATGATGGTCATCATAATCTGAGAAACTATCCTCATCTGACGGCTCAGGTTTTTCACCCTTCAAAAATCGGGATTCAAAAGTCTTAATTGCAATATACAAATTAGGAGTAATCAACAAACTCAACAGTGTACCAACCAACATTCCCCCAAATATTGCAGTACCCAGAGACCAACGACTACCTACACCAGCACCCGTAGCTACAACTAGAGGCCAGAAACCAATCAAACTAGAAATTGCAGTCATCTGAATTGGGCGGAAACGTTGTTCTGCTGCTGTAACTGCTGCCTTACTAATGCTCAACCCTTTATCCCTTAACTGGTTGGCAAACTCCACAATTAGAATAGAGTTCTTAGAAGCCAAACCAATTAACATAACCAAAGCAACCTGACAATATACGTCATTCGTAACAACAGGCCAAACTCCACCTGCCATCGGCACATTTGCTCGGAACCAAATTGCACAAAGCGCACCTAATACCGCTAGTGGCACCGATAGAATAATAATTGCTGGGTCAATGTAACTTTCATACTGAGCTGCAAGTACCAAGAATACCATCACAACCCCTAAACCAAAAATGATAGGTGCTGAACCACCAGAAGACTTTTCTTCCAAAGCACTACCCTGCCAAGCATAACCAAAACCAGGGTCTAATACTTCTGCTGAAGCAGCCTCCATCGCAGCGATCGCTTGTCCAGAACTAAAACCAGGAGCGGGGTTGCCCTGAATTTTCAGAGACCGGAAAATATTATAGTGAGTAATTGTCTCTGGACCTGTAAAGTCAGTGATTTTTACCAAACTACCTAAAGGAATCATTTCGTTATTTTGAGAACGAACATAAAATTGGTTAATATCTTCAGGGTTAGATCGGAATTGTGGTTCTGCTTGAGCATAAACGCGATATTGACGTTGACCTAAAACAAAGTCATTGACATAAGAAGAACCTAAGAAAGTTTGCAATGTCGAGAAAATATCATTAACTCTAACATTTAGAGCTTTAGCTCGGTCTCGCAATACTTCGATCCGCTTCTGAGGTTTATTAGCTGCGAATTGAGTGAAAACCCCCTGGGTTGCAGGGTACTTATCAGAATTAACAGCACCAATTAATTTTTGAGCATTATCTGCTAAAGCTTCAATTGGTAAGTTACCACTGCGGTCTTGTAATTGAAATTCAAAACCACCAGTATTACTCATTCCTTGTACGGGAGGTGCATTAACAGCAAAAGCTCTTACCTCTGTAACATCCTGTAATGAAGCATTGACTTTTCTCAGAACCCCATAAACTGATTGTTCTGAATTAGGTCGTTCATCCCAAGGTTTCAGCAAGACGAACATAATTCCCTGACTAGGGTTATTACCGTCAAAACCAAACCCTGCTGCACCAAAAGCAGATTCGATATCATCAATCTCCAAAAGTTTATCTGTAATTTTCTCTGTTGCTTTAGCTGTATAGTTAACAGAAACACCATCGGGTGCGCTATAGAGAACCAGAAAATATCCCTGATCTTCTTCTGGCACAAATCCAGCAGGAACTATACCATACATCAAAACAGTTGCGACTAACCCCGCGATAAAAATCCCCATCACCAAAACATTAATGCGGGTGAGGAACCTCACGAATTTAGCATATTGGTCTTGCAGCCAACCAAAAGCCTGATTAAACTTATCAAAAAACCATCCCAAAGGTCCTGTTGTTTCTTCCTTGGGACGCAACAATAGAGCGGACATTGTGGGAGAAAAGGTAAGAGCGTTAAAGGTAGAACAGGCAACAGCGAAAGCAATAGTTAGTGCAAACTGTTTGTAAATAATTCCGACAGTTCCGGGGAAGAAAGAAACGGGGATAAAAACTGCCATCAATACCAATGATGTAGCAATAGTCGCACCCGTTAATTCTTCCATCGAATCTAATGCTGCTTGCCGTGCTTTCATCCCTTGCTCAATTTTAGTCGATACTGATTCCACAATCACGATCGCGTCATCCACCACTAGACCTGATGCTAGGGTACAAGCAAACAATGTTAATGTATTAAGTTCAAACCCTGCTATCTTCAAACCAGCCATTGCTCCAATCAAAGCTACAGGAATAGCAATAGCTGGAACTAAAGTTGCCCGCCAATCTTGGAGGAATATAAAGATAATCAGAACCACCAAACTGACTGCTTGGAAAAGGGTGATCACAACCTCTTGCAAAGATACAGTTACAAATAAAGTTGTGTCATAAGCAATTTTATATTCTAATCCAGGAGGAAAATTCTTACTCAGCTCTGCGAGTGTTGCTTTAACCTCACCTGCAGTTTCTAGAGCGTTACTACCTGGAAGTTGATAAACTGCCATTCCTACTGTTGGGCTGTTATTATAAGTTGCTATCAGTTCATAATTTTCTGCTCCCAGTTCAGCTCTACCCACATCTTTAACTTTGACTAGGGTGCCATTTTCACCAACTTTGAGTACCATTTCTTCAAATTCTGAAGCTTCAGTGAATCTACCAACTGCTCGCAGTGGGATTTCAAACTTTTGCTCCGGTAGTGCGGGAGCTTGACCAATTTTTCCTGCACCTACTTGAATATTTTGTTCTTGTAAAGCATTAATAACATCTTGAGCAGTAATTCCACGAGCTGTCATCCTTTGTGGATCTAGCCAGATCCGCATAGCATATTGACGTTCCCCCAAATAGGAGACCTGACCTACACCAGTGATACGTTTAATCTGGTCGTTAACATTCAGGTCAAGATAGTTACTAATAAAAACTTCATCATATATATAATTGTCACTATCGTCTTTTTCAGGGTTAAATGCAATTACCAAGAGAATACTAGGAGATGATTTTTCAGTTGTTACTCCTGTTTGTTTAACTGCATCAGGTAATCCTGATTCTGCTTGAGCTACTCGGTTTTGAACGTTAACCTGAGCTGTATTTCGATCTATTTCGGTAGGGAAGGCAACACTAATACTTGTGGTACCATTATTACTGGTGTTGGAGTACATATATTTCATGTCTTCAACACCATTAATTTCCCTTTCCAGAATTGTTGTGACTGTATTTTCTGCCGTTTGAGCATCAGCTCCAATGTAACTTGCCGTTACCTGAACCTGTGTATTAGCAAGTTGAGGCAACTGAGCAATGGGCAATAAAGGAATACTGATTACGCCTACCAGGACAACCAGTATTGTGCATACTGTTGTTAATACAGGCCGCTTAATAAAGTTATCTGCAATACTTAAGAGCATGAGTTTGTTATTTCAGTTATCGGTTATCAGTTATCAGTTATCAGCTAGTCTCCTAGGTCGGAACTTCCTTAAAAGTACCTCCGGCTGTATTAGGAGGCTTGAAAACCGGAATTTTCTTTTTCATCCCCTTGAAAGGGGAGGCTATGGACGTTATTTCTTGGTCATAAATTTAGTAATTGAGCTTATATTGGCTTATATTATAGATATAGAAATTTTGATTGACATAAAGTACAACAAATGCTAGTTGAAATGATACTATAGCAATTCTATTTTGAGTGTTAATATTTGTAGTGGACTGACATATCTAAAATCTAAAATAGTGCAATAGTAGGGGCGGGTTTCACCAGAAATTTTCATATTCACCCTAATAGACCGACACAGCTAAAACTGTGCATTAGGGAGTAGGGGAGTAGGGGAGTAGGGGAGTAGGGGAGTAGGGGAGAAAGATTTTTGTTGGGTTTCACCGGAAATTTTCATGCTTACTGTTAGATTTACATAAACCCGCTCCTAGGACAGTGGGTTATATCATTGGGGGCGGGTTTATCTGACTCAATGTGAAAGCTCGTTGTACGGACGCCCTTATGCAACGTCCCTATAGTGAAATCCGCCCCTAGGTCACCTGATTCCCTAATGCACTATTTGAGATGAAGCAGTCCACTAAGATTTACATAAACCCTACCTCATCGGCAGTTTTAAGTGTGTCAGTCCAGTATTAGACTGAGACAACTAATATAGAATCCGGGTAATTAGTTATCGTATCGCTCTAGGAGTCAGTCCTCGTAGGGGCGTTTCATGTCGCGCAGCGAAACGGCCGTTAGCTTCGCATAACTATCGTTAACGCCCGTACAGGAGTCAGGAGAAAGAAAAGATTTGAATAGCATGAGTTTTTCAATTCCTATTCATGCTTAACATCTGTATTAAGAGAAAGTAATTTTGCGATTACTGTATAACCGGATTTTATAGAACCCCTAAGCGTATCTCCGCAAAGGTAAGGGTTTTTGCCAAAGGAGTCAGTCCTCAGTCCTCAGT
>NZ_JBNHEQ010000141.1:0-48727 GCF_050016015.1 Dapis hubbardiae BLCC-M172 | reverse complement strand
ATCGGGTTTGGAGACCAAACCCCTACAGTTTTTTATCACATCTCATTCGGTGATTGCTATAGTAGTTTGATTAGATAAAAATTTCAAAAAAATTATCAATTAAGATTCTATTATTCCAGCCTCTTAATGATAAATAATTATACAGAAAATGGAGTTTCAAACACCTAGTATTTTCTTACCTAGATAATCACAATTTACTACTACTAAATATACTCCCACTCCTGATAAGTAGAAGCTTGACCACATTGCTGTTGATTTTCATCTAGAAGATTCCAGATGGTAACATTTGAAATCCAAAACCGTTTACCTTTGCTGGAAATACGAATCCCCCGATAACCACTAATATAGCCTTGAGTTTTTGTTTGAGTCAGTAATAGCTGGCGATCTTCCTGCTCTGAAAGTTCTGCTGTCTGACGAGAAGGGGTATTAGTCAACTGCTCCCAACTCATTTCCCATAAATCTAACGCTTGCTGATTACCATAATTAAAGATAGGGTTTTCTTCCATACCGTGAGAAAGAACAACAAATGGAGCTTCCCACAATGCTTGAGCTATTGCTTCTGGTGTTCCATCTAGATCCAGTAGAGATTCACCAGTCCAATATTTATAGCTCCATAACAACCTTTGAGTATGGTGAATTATAGTTTCTTGTTTCCAGGGATATAAGATATTTTCAGTCATTGATGATTTTTCAATAGTTAATTATCAAGAATTCTATCTTGACTTTTTACCTTTGAAAAGGGAGGGATGTTTCATTTTATCTCATCAATCATATTTTGAAAAAAGCAAAGGGAGATTTGAACATCAAACTAAGCTATATTTCAGTATTAAAAATTGATCCGTTTTTTTAGATGTTAATTTTGCTGGTATTATCTTGCCAAATTTACTCTCTATAAATCACTCAAAAAAATGGTTAAGAACAACAAAATTTCAATCAGAACAAGAAAAAAATAATTTATTTGACATTTAATTATGCTTGGTTACTTAATCATCCCTACATCTGCGTTAAAATTCCTCTCGTACATTTCTTATTATCCTTATCTTTTTCTATCAAAAATAAAATGAATAGTTTAGATAAAAAATTTAAAACATTAGTAGACTTATTAAAAAACAGAGCTATCCAAAACCCCGAACAAATAGGTTATAGCTTCTTAATAGATGGAGAAACAGACACAATTAGCCTTACCTATCAACAACTAGAACAACGTTCACGGGCGATCGCTGCCTATCTCCAATCTGTATGTCCACCAGGAGAAGTTGCCCTACTCCTCTATCAACCGGGACTAGAATATATTACTGCTTTTTTTGGATGTCTCTATGCAGGGGTTATAGCAGTTCCCGCTTATCCTCCTAGACCAAATCGTTCCCTAGAGCGCATCCAAACAATTATTAGAGATAGCAAGGCCAAAATAGCTTTAACAACTCATTCTATCGTTTTGAGCCTAGAACGTCGCGCCTCAGAAACCCCAGAATTAGATAGTTTAGGTTGGTTAGCCACTGACCATATTCCTGACAATTTTGCCGAGAAATGGCAAGAACCCAATATTAATGAGGATACCACCGCCTTCCTGCAATATACCTCTGGTTCCACGGCCACACCAAAAGGCGTAATGATTACTCATCAGAATCTTTTACATAATTCCGGTCTGATTCATCAATGTTTTGGACATTCTCCCCAAAGTAAAGGAATAATCTGGCTACCTCCCTATCACGATATGGGTTTAATTGGTGGAATATTACAACCTTTATATGGAGGCTTTCCTGTGATGCTCATGTCTCCCTTAATGTTCCTCCAAAGTCCGGTGCGCTGGTTACAAGCTATTTCTCGATACCGAGGCACTACCAGTGGTGGGCCAAATTTTGCTTATGATTTGTGTGTCCGTAAAATTAAACCGGAACAGATACAAACTTTAGATTTAAGTAGTTGGGAAGTAGCTTTTAATGGTGCCGAACCTATTAGTGCTGAAGTTTTAGAAAGGTTTACTAATACCTTTTCTGTTTGTGGTTTTCGCCGGGAAGCTTTTTATCCTTGCTATGGCATGGCAGAGGCCACCCTAATTATTTCTGGGGGTAATAAACTTTCTCCACCAGTGGAAACTACTATTGCGACTAGCGCATTAGAGAAAAACCAGATCGTCTTAGTTTCTGAAATAGAAGGAACAAAAAGATTAGTAGGTTGTGGGCAAACTTTGCCAGAGCAACAGATTAAAATTGTTCATCCAGAAAAATTAACTCTTTGTGCTGAGGGAGAAGTAGGAGAAATTTGGGTATCTGGACCAAGTATTGCTCAGGGTTATTGGCACAAACCAGAAGAAACAAAGCAGACTTTTGCAGCTTATTTAGCTGAAGCACCCCAAGAGCCATTTATGAGAACTGGAGATTTAGGCTTTCTCAAGGCAGGGGAACTATTTGTGACAGGTCGTCTCAAGGATGTGATTATTATAAATGGTCGGAATCATTATCCTCAAGATATTGAATGGACAGTCGAACAAAGTCATCCTTTAATTCGACCAGGTTGTATTGCTAGCTTTTCTGTAGAAGTGGCAGGAGAAGAACGTTTAGTAATAGTAGCTGAGGTAGAACGTAATTTTCGTCAACTCCTTCGTGGAAGTCAAAAGTTACAAGTCACAACTCAAAATTATGACCATACTAATAAATCTGTTAGCTCAATAGGGGTTGATTTTTTTAGTCAGCGTAATGGCAAGTGTGGGACAGAAAATTTTGATAATTCTCAGGACTTAATTAAATCTATCCAACGGTCTGTGTCAAGAAATCACGATTTACAAATTTATCAGATATTGTTGCTCAAACCAGGAGCTATTCCCAAAACTTCTAGTGGAAAGGTTCAGCGTTATGCTTGTCGCGAAGGCTTTTTGACTGGAACTCTACAGATATTTGAATAAGGAAGAAGTTCAACAATTAATAATTAATAATTAATAATTACCTCTTCTTTCTAAGAATAGGATTGACTAAAAGGATTTGTTTTTCTTTTTTATCCATGAATGGAGAGGCTTTATACCTTGATTTTTAAGTAAACAGTTTGATTACAGGTATAGTCACAGCAATAATTTAACTTCTGAATTCTAAATTCTAATGACTTCTAACTGTTCCCTTCTTCCTTCTTTCTTCTTCCTTCTTCCTTTGTTAAATAGGTAATTATCCATTATCAATTAATGAAAGGTATAGTCATAGTTGCCCCCAATGAATCAGGTCCAGTAGTCCAGTAGGGTGCGTTAGACGGCTTAAATTTAGACTATGAAATGGACTCAGCTATCTGTCGTAACGCACCATTGCATCAGTGTAAGTCCAGTAGTGAACTACACAGCTAATTTATTGCAAAAACGGTGCGTTACGGCGCTACTGGACTGGAGTGAACTATAAAGTTTTATTGGGTAGAACGAAGTGAAACCCAACCTACTGGACTTCTTCCTTCTCCCTTCTTTCTTCTTTCTTCTTCCTTCTTCCTTTCTACTTTGTATAAGATCGTGGCACAATAACCATCATGCCTTCCCCAGTGTTTTTTGGGAAGGTCAATCAGTTGAAATAGTTAGCTATTTCAGGTAATTGTCACAAGTTAAAAGTTGCCCCCAATGAATCAGAAGCCAAATTTCTGATTTTCCAGAGGGACATTTTTCCCCAATTATGTGCTATTGCATATAAGCTACTAGAAAAAACTGAGTGACAAGCAATTTTAATGTGGTGCAGGAGTGAACAATGAAACTGTTGAACCAGCTTATGAATGAGCAAGACAGCCAACATCTGTCTTTAGTGAAAAATGATCCAGACCCTGCCTTGCAAGTCCCAAAATCATCTCCAGTCAGAGATAATATTAAATCCTGGTTAGTCTCCCAATTAGCTGAACGGCTAGAAGTTGACACCAGTGAAATAGATATTGAGCGGGATTTTACTGATTATGGTCTTAACTCAATTGAAGTGGTCAATCTCTCTGGAGAACTAGAAAATCTTCTGGGTCGGCGACTACCTCCTACCCTTTTGTTAGATTATCCCACAATTGAGTCCTTGGCTGAATATTTAGTAGAGGATACCTCCGAGGATACGAGGCCAAGTATTCACAAAAAATTAGAAGATGAGGTTGAGGTCTCAACTTCTAATCCAACTACGGAAACTGAAGAAATTCCTTTAGAGTATTATAACTTTGACCTCTATCCAGAATATCTACAACTGCAAAATAAATTAGCAGATATTAATTCTACTGGTATTGGTAATCCTTTCTTTATACCTCAAGAACGAATTAATAATAATACTACAGTTATTGGTGGTAGGGAACTGGTGAATTATGCTACCTATAATTATTTAGGTATGTGTGGAGATCCTGTCGTATCTAATGCTGCAAAAGAAGCTATTAATCATTATGGAACTTCCGTTTCTGCTAGTAGGTTATTATCAGGAGAAAAGCCATTACATCAGGAATTAGAAAAAGAAATTGCTGATTTTATTGGTGTAGAAGATAGTATTCTTTATGTTGGTGGTCATGCTACTAATGTAACTACTATTAGTCATTTGTTTGGGCAAAATGATTTAATTCTCCATGACTCTTTAAGTCACAATAGTATTTTCCAAGGTTGTTTATTATCAGGAGCAACTATTATTGCTTTCCCTCACAATGACTGGGAAGCTTTAGATAAGTTACTGCGCGATCGCCGTCATCGTTATAAGCGGGTACTTATTGCTATAGAAGGTGTATATAGTACAGATGGTGATATTCCAGATTTACCAAAATTTATTGAGATTAAAAAACATTACAAAACTTTTTTAATGGTAGATGAAGCTCACTCCATTGGTACTATTGGCAAACATGGTCGTGGTATTAGTGAGTATTTTGGGATTAACCCTAATAATGTTGATTTATGGATGGGTACTCTGAGTAAGTCTTTTGCTAGTTGCGGTGGTTACATTGCTGGTAGTAAAGCATTAGTAGAATATCTTAAATATACTTCTCCAGGATTTGTTTATAGTGTAGGTATTTCTCCTCCAGATACAGCGTCAGTATTAGCTGCTATTCGGTTATTAAGGAGGGAACCGGAAAGAGTGGCACGACTACAAGAAATGTCTCGACTATTTTTGGAGTGCGCTCGCGAACGAGGGTTAAATACTGGAATGAGTAAAGATTCTCCGGTTATACCTATTATTGTAGGTGAATCTATTAAGTCGGTAATGTTATCCCAAAATTTATTTAAGCGAGGGATTAATGTACCATTTATGTTTTACCCATCTGTACCACACAATGCAGCCAGACTACGCTTTTTTATCACTTGTAATCATACAGAGGAGCAAATTCGCTTCACTATAGATGCTCTAGCAGAAGAGCTTAGTTTAATGGGTGTTTAAGAGCTAGTAAAACACAAGTAGAGACGTTCGCATTTTTGTTATGCAACGTCCCTACGATATTCTGTTGTACGATTTCCACTTTGTTCTGCATTTTGGGATTGGGTTTGGAGACCAAACCCCTACGTTAACAAAGTCAGAAGTCAGAAGCGAGTGTGTAATAATGATAATACCACAACCATTATAATCTACTACTACCTATATCTCTATTTCCCTATGTCCCCACCCTTCCCACACTCCTCACACTCCCTACACTTCCTATTCTCTTTCTCCCTGACATATCCACGCTCCCCAAAAATAAGGATGAGCTAATGGTTTACTGTCAATTTCCAGCTCTTTTCCTAACTTTAATTCTGCTAAAATATCACGACTTAATTTACTTTTTTGCAACTCTCCAACAGTAACATTCATAAGGATTTACAGTTTATATTGAGGATGACAATTCATTCAAAGCTTATAGTAAAAAATTCCCGATATGTGTTTCTGGTAAACCCGATATTATTGCCACAAAAGATAATTGGGTTATTGTTGAGGATATTAAAACAGGTAGGCGCAAAAATTCTCACAAAATGCAAGTTTTACTCTATATGTTTTACTGCCCTTAGCATCAGAAACTCAAGAACTTTGTCACCAACAAATACCTCACGGACGTATTGTTGATCCAGATAATATTTGGGAAATTCCTACATGGGAAGTTAATCAAAAATTTAAACAGCATCTCCAAGAATTACTTGCGATAATTTGTAGCACTAAAATGCCTAAACTAACTCCTAGTATTTGGGAATGTCGTTACTGCAAAGTTTCTGATAATAATTGCCCTGCTCAAACTAAAAATGATGATAATTTTGCAGCATAATTAATTTGGGTAGTAGGAATTTTTATAATTATCTGAAGACTGCTATTAATACCTCCATTAATCACTCTACTCCCATCTGACTCAACCAATTTGCTGCAGCTAACCCAGAAGCAAAAGCACCTTCAATATTATTTCCACCACACCAGTCACCAGCACCTACTAATGGCAATGGCATTTCTGTAGTCAAACAAGAAACATTCAAAGCTTGACGACAGAAAGCATAACGCCATCGGTGAACTTGCAACCATTCTGGGTTACTTAACCACGGTAACAACTGTTGTGCTGTATATTCTAATAATTCTTTCCCGACTGGTTGTAAGTCCGGGGTATCAAGATGGGTAGTAGCAAACTTGGCGCTACTTTGAATCACAAATACAGGTTGAGTCGGATGGGGTCTTTTGCTACTATCAACACCTACCCAGTCCAGATAGTCATCATTCGGGAAAGCGATCGCTCCCCATTCTGGTAAATTCTCCTCTAGTTCTGGAGAATATCCTGCCATCACAGTAATACAAGGATCGTATTCTACAAAACGCAGATGCTTGAGAAATTCTGGCTGTATTTCGGCAACAGGTTTTTCCAAAATTATTAAAGCTTGGGGTGCAGGAATAGCTAAAACTACAGCTTTCGCCATTACTTCTATTGGTTTTTCTGTAGCAGCATCATTAGTAATTTCCAGAGTCAAACACCAATTTTTTTCCGCTATTGGTTGCATAGTTTGTACTCGCCGACTAAACCAAATGTCTAAACCTTGGGCAAGAAATTTTCCCACAGAGTTCATTCCCTGGGGCGCAATATAACAATTTTTAGGAATAGGGAGTAGTAGTCCTTGGGGTTGAGTTAGTTCATAAATTTTATCTGTCCAAAGTTGCAGAATTGGTTCGGTATCGGGGCTATTTTTTTGACTTTTGAGATTATTAATTAATTGTTGCAAAAATTTACCTGTCGGTTCCAGGTAACGTACTCCATGATCGGCGCGACTTCCTGAGACTCGGCGAGTTGCCATGCGACCCCCGACTCCCCTAGATTTTTCCAGCACCACCACCGAATAACCAGCTTTCTGTAATTCTTGAGCGCAGACTAAACCAGCCATACCTGCACCAATGACGGCAATATCAAATTTTTGCGAGTTGTTCATAATTTTTAATATTAGAATAAATATCTTATGTTATAATGATAAGTTGGTTAAGGTTAATTTGGTTGTTAGCCTAGTAAAACTCAATTGAAGTATAATCATAGTGCTTTGTGGGCGTGGAGGAAATAAGAAGTTGGATGAATTAAGAGCAGCACTGGAATTAGCAACAGAAGAGGAGTTACAACAATTAACAGGACTTTTGTTTGGGCGCGGGATCAATCCTTTGGATTATTTCCAGACTCCTCTACCAATAGATGTACAAAGTCGCGATCGCGATGCTTGGTTAGATGCCCTAGACCAGAGATTTCGTTATCTGGCAGCAGATGGTATGACGGTATTACGGGGACATACCCAGAAAGTAAGTTATCGGCAAGCTTTAATTAAGGTCTGTAGTTATCTCAAGATTTCCTATTCTCAAGAACTTTCAACCACAGATTTAGAAGCAGAGGTGTTTCTCCATGTTTTAGGTCGAACCTGGAAACGTTTGCCTCGATCCCAACAAGATGTCTTAGCCCAAAATATACAAAATTCCCTGGCTGAATGTAACTTTCCTCAGCCCCTACCAATATCAATACAAAAAAATCCATTAAGTTTATTATTTAAAGGTAGTACCGCTTTTGCTGTGAGTTCGGTATTAAAACCAATATTACTAAAACAGTTAGCTCGTCAATTTGCGATTCATTTTGCTAAATATGAAGTGGCAAAAGCAGCATTAGTAAAAGGCGGAGCAACAGCAGCAGCTCAGTTTCAAAGTCACGTCACTATGCAAATGGCTAATCGAGGGATGGCTCTTAGTGCTGCTCGTTACGGGACAGTACGGACAGCTTTAGGATTTTTAGGGCCGATGTTGTGGACTTGGTTTTTGGCCGATTTGGGTTGGAGAGCGATCGCTACAAATTATGGTCGTGTGATTCCGGCTGTGTTTGTTTTAGCCCAAATTCGGTTGTTGAATTAGCAAGAATTGGTTAAGAGCTAAGTTTTAGTCTAGAGTTATATAGAAGCCCTAACTGTATCTTGGCAAAGTTGCGAGTTTTTGGTTCAGGAGTCAGTCCTCAGGAGTCAGAAGTCAGGAGATTAAGAAATAAAGAAAAAGGTAGAAAAATGCTCCCATCTCCCCACCCTCCCCAAACTCCCCACCCCCATCATGTATAAAAAAATAAATACCTTCAGGGGTTCTATAAAGCTCTGTAGAATAAAATCTAGATTCTTAACGAATATCTATAAAGTTGCTTTATATTACACAATGAGCAATAAATTAAACATATCTATTATTTTAATGACCAATTTTTAGGAGAACAGAAATGAGTCTGAATATTCAAGGTATAGTTAGTTCTGTTAAAGAAGAGCTAGCTCCTCAGTTCGAGGAAAAATTACGCAGTTATTTAGTACAACAAGACCGAGAATGGTTAATTGAGCAAATTATACGTTTAACTTTAGATTCTTTATATATAAAAAAGAAAGATATTAAAGCTATTCAAGAACAAAAAGCTCAAGAGCGGCTTTCAAGAATAGAACGCCTCAAAGACATGGCACTGGATAGAGAAAAATTAAATGATTTTATCAAAAAGTATGATAAAAGAGATCGGAGTAAATTAATAGAAGATGGCTATTTAATTAATAATCCTCCAGAAAAAGGAACTGACTTAGTAACAGAAAAATATCGGAGTAATTAGGGTAACGAATTACTTATTCTAGCTAAAGATATACTTTTTGCACTATTATTTGGAGAAGAAAGTAATCATGTTAAATTTGCTAGAATTGAACAGGAATTATTAACATTAACTGTACCTAGGTTCAAATCTGAATCATTAAATTTTATGAAGGCAACAACAGAAATTAGTGGTTTGGGAAACTGGCAAGATCCGGATAGTGTTTCTAATGATTCACGGGCAGATAATATTATTTTACAGGTCGAGTATGGAGAGATAGAAGGAGAATTAATAGGTGATGGTATTGTAATTTGCTTAAGCTTAATCAATAATCTAGAAATTAATGAGCAAATTCTCTATGCAAGGATGATAAATGTTGAACAAAGTACCTTAATTACTTAAATTTATTAGGACTTCAAAATAAGATATTTCTGTCATTTTCTGACAGACTTTTTGATTTGAGTAGGGACGTTGTATAACAAAAATGCGAACGTCCCTACAGGGTTATCATTTTTTAACGTAGTTCATTAACCTGAAAACTCTCCAAGTCAAGCAAATTAAACAGACATTGCATCTGCTTTCACATGACTAACAGTTGCCAAAGCTTCCACCAAACTACGAACAGCAGCGATCATCGCTACTTCATCATTCAGTTTGTTAATAGCACTACCCACACCAACGCCAGCAGCACCAGCAGCGATCGCTAATGGAGCAGTAACATTAGAAATACCAGAAGCACACAACACAGGTATAGTGACAGCACGAGAAATTTCATAAGCTGCTGCGATAGTAGGAGCTGCTTTTTCAATTAAACCCAAAGTTCCGGGATGAGTTGGTTTAGCAATGACAGCACCTTCAGTTTGAATAATATCAGCACCTGCTGTTACTAACTCAGTAGCTAGTTGTACTTGCCGATCTAATTCTAAAAGATGAGGAACAGTTACAGAAAGAGTAATATTAGGTAAAAGTTTGCGAGTTTCTTGAGTTAACTGTAAAACTTCCTCTGCTTCAAAACGCATTCCTTGAGCGTAGAATGCCTCATAGTTACCAATTTCAATTAAGTCAGCACCCGCTTCTACTGCTGGTACAAATTTAGCAGGTTCAATAGCAGAAACACAAATAGGTAAATTAGTTAAACTGCGTGCCATCTCTACTAAATTAGGATCGGCAGCAATATCAAGGAAGGTTGCTCCACCTAAAGTTGCAGCTTTAACGGTTGCTGCGACTCTATCTTTGTCGAAATTAGTCAAACCACTAATAACTTTTAGAGCTTGGCCATTTTTTAATGCAGTCTGTAATCTAGATTCAGTCATCATTGAAATTAATCCTTTTGCCGATAATTTTCTCTACATTATTGTGCCACGGAGATAGTCCCTGTAGTAGCGTGTCTAGACTAAAATTGTGGGTAAAAAAACCTAACCCCCCAACCCCCTTCCCTGCAAGGGAAGGGGGGGAATATTTGCCCCTCTCCTTGTAGGAGAGGGGTTGGGGGAGAGGTCTTAATGAAATTTACCGATAAAATAAATTATGAACAATCAAAAATTTTCAGTAATCTCTGATACTTCTAACTATTGGTTAAAAAATGCTCATGTACCTGTATGTCTTATAGAAACTGACTCAGAGATATCAAGTCAAACTAGGGAAGGTTTGTCTTTAGTAAATATAGAAATTAGAGAGGGAGTCATCACACAAATTGTCCATTCCTCAAAAGGCTTACCTTCAACTGGGGACATTCCTACTGTTGACTTGCAAGGTGGTATGGTGTGGCCATGTTTTGTGGATATGCACACTCATTTAGATAAAGGACATATTTGGGAGCGATCGCCTAACTTAGATGGTAGTTTTAATGGTGCTTTGGATGCGGGTGCTAGGGATGCGGGAAAATATTGGAATGCTGAAGATATTTATCGTCGGATGGAATTTGGTCTTAAATGTAGTTATGCTCATGGTACAAAAGCTATTCGGACTCATCTTGACTGTTTTGGAGAAGAGGTAAATATTGGTTTGGAGGTATTTCAAACATTACAAAAAGAGTGGGAAGGTAGATTAATATTACAACCTGTTTCTTTGGTTAGTGGTGATTATTATCTTACTGAAGCTGGAGAAAAATTAGCGGATAAAATTGCCGATATTGGTGGGATATTAGGGGCGGTTCCTTTTATGAGTTCAGATGTGGATAATGAATTAGATAAATTATTTAGTTTGGCGAAGGAAAGACAATTAGATTTAGACTTACATACTGATGAAAATGGAGACCCTAATTCTAGGGTTTTACACAAGGTTGCTAAGAAGGCAATTAGTCATCAATTTTCTGGCAAAATTATCTGCGGACATTGTTGTAGTTTGGCTGTACAAACTCCGGAAAAAGTAACAGAAACTCTGGAGTTAGTTAAGGAAGCTGGTATTAGTATTGTGAGTCTACCAATGTGTAATCTTTATCTCCAAAATCGGCAAGATAATTATACTCCGAGATGGCGGGGTGTGACTTTATTACATGAGTTAAAAAAACAAGGAATTTCTGTTGCTATTGCCAGTGATAATTGTCGCGACCCGTTTTTTGGATTTGGCGACCATGATGTTTTGGAAGTGTTTAATATGTCGGTGAGAATTGCTCATTTAGATATGCCTTATGGGGATTGGCCGAATGCTGTGACTAAGACTCCTGCGGATTTAATTGGTTTGCCTAATATTGGTAGAATTAGAGTTGGATTGGATGCTGATTTAATTCTGTTTAAAGGTAGGAATTTTAGCGAACTTTTATCACGGTCTCAACATGATAGGGTGCTATTGAGAAATGGTCGAGTTATTGATACAACTTTACCTGATTATTGTGAATTAGATAGTTTATTTGAATAGGAGGAAAATTTACGGGAGTTGATTTTAAAACAAACACCAGTAGTGGAATGTTCCAGCTAAAACTGTGCATTAGATTTTAGGTTGTGGGAAGACAAGGAAGACAAGGGGGACAAGGAAGACAAGGTGGTAAGGGAGAAAAAGCCTATTGCACCATTTAAGATGAAACAGTCCAGTAGGGTGCGTTAGACGGCTAAAATTTAGACTATGAAAGGCATTGAAAAATCCGTCGTAACGCACCATTTAATATGTCTCAATCTACTACAAACTTGAGCACGCTACAACTCAACTAAGACTCCTGCGGACTTAATTAGTTTGCCTAATATTGGTAGAATTAGAGTTGGGTTGTCTGCCGATTTAATTCTGTTTAAAGGAAGCAATCTCGCGCCACCCCAGAGATTGCAACAATCGTCGCAATGACTAATTTTTAGCTGAATTCTATATAATAATCAGGACTTAAGCAAATTCTTAGACAATACCCTATCTGTAGGGGGCGAATGCCATTCGCCCCTACTATGTATGGGGGTTCTGCGTAAGTCCTAATAATGTTAAAATAATCTTTTACTCAAAATACTAATGACAACAACTAAAACAAAACAAATAAATTGGGATGCCCTAGTATCAGAACTAACAAATATTGAAATTATTACTGACCCAAATCAAGTCGTTAAACTCTCCTTAGACTATTATCATTTCAGCCCTGTTTTAGAATCTAAACTGAAAGACAAAAGAGCTAATTTAATTGTTCGCCCTACCAACGAATCCGAAGTTTTACAAATAGCTAAAACTTGCGTTAAATATCAAGCACCTTTAACAATTAGAGGTGCTGGAACTGGTAATTATGGGCAATGTATTCCTTTAGAGGGAGGGGTGGTTCTCGACACTACAAAAATGAATAATATTAATTGGATTAAACCTAGTTTATCTTGTGTTGAACCAGGAGTAAAATTAGTAAATTTAGATAAAAAAGCAAAAGAAATTGGTTGGGAAATTAGGATGTTTCCTTCAACTTATCGTACTGCTACAATTGGCGGTTTTATCGGTGGTGGTAGTAGTGGAATTGGTTCAATTAATTATGGTGGATTGAGAGATAGAGGTAATGTTTCTGCTGTCCGAGTTGTTACTATGGAGGAGGAACCAAGGGTTATAGAATTGCGGGGTGATGATGTACAAAAAGTTAATCATGCTTATGGAACAAATGGAATTATTACTCAATTAGAAATACCTCTAGCTCCTACTTATCCTTGGGCAGAATTAATAGTAACTTTTGATAATTTTATGACCTGTGCAAAATTCGCTCAAGCATTAGGAGATGCTGATGGAATTGTCAAAAAATTAATTACTGTTTTTGGGTGGCCGATACCTAGTTTTTTTGCTGGCTTAAAAAATTCAATTCCTGAAGGAAAACATTGTGCTTTTTTGATGGTGTCTGAATATAGTTTGGCATCTTTTCAGGATTTGCTTAAAGAATTTAACGGTGAAATTTGTTATGAAAAAACTGCTCAAGAGGCAAGTAAAGGTACACCTATATATGAGTTTACTTGGAACCATACAACATTACACGCTCGGAGTGTAGATACAAATTTGACTTATTTACAAAGTGGTTTTCCAAGCGATAGAAATTTGGCACTTGTAGAAAAAATGTATCGGCATTTTGGTGATGAAGTAATCATGCACTTAGAGTTTATGAAAATGGATGGTAAAACTACACCAGTAGGATTACAAATTGTCCGTTATAGTTCAGAAGAACGACTAAATGAAATTATTGAATATCACGAGGAAAATGGGGTAATGATTTTTAATCCTCATACCTATATTTTGGAAGATGGGGGAATGAAAACTACAGACTTTGAACAGTTAGAATTTAAGCAAAAGGTAGATCCTTATGGATTATTAAATCCGGGAAAAATGAAAGCTTGGTTGGATAATTAATAATTAATAATGGATAATTAAAGAAACAAGATTTATGCACTTGCTTCAATACGATGGTTTTCATCCAAGATAATTAATAATTATCGAAAAATTAAGGTATAAAGTCTCTCAATTCATGGAGAAAAAAAATCCTTTTGTTGAGTTAGGTTAGGGCCGTTGTATGCAACGTCCCTACAGAGTTAGAAATAAGAGTTATAGACGAAGATGGTCGTTCATAATACTCAAAGTGATTTTTCTGTCATCGTTACCTCAAAATGCTTACTTTTTCAGCTATCATTCCGAAAAGATCCAAATTTTTCAGGGTATAAAATTGCTCAAAAATTTATCTGTAAATACTTTGAGATTTAATCAGCAAGTTCCAATTATTACAAGGAAATAATGCCAGCAAGAGATACTTATCATCAAGCTGTTAAAAATGCTTTAATTAAAGATGGTTGGACAATTACTTTTGACCCTTATCCTATTAAATATGAAGAAGTTAAATTATTTGCCGATCTAGCTGGTGAAAAAACAATTTCTGCCACAAGGGAAGGGCAACAAATTGTGATTGAAATTAAAAGTTTTCTGAGTCGTTCTCCGATGCATGAATTTGAAACAGCATTAGGACAATATTTAATTTATCAAACATTTCTTTCTCTTACACATCCCGATTTTAAAGTTTATTTAGCAGTTGGTAATAAAATTTATGAAAAGTTTTTTGCACAAGTTGCAATTAAATTAATTCTGCAAAAATATCAAGTTTTACTATTAGTGATTGACATTAAAAAAGAGGAGATTATTAAATGGATAAGCTAATTCATTATCAGAAGATAATCAAACAAATTTTAACGAATTATCAAAGAATATCAGCACAGGTTCCCGATCCTGATATAGATGAGATATTAATGTTTGACGACCAAAGAAGTCAATATCTTTGGTTTAATATTGGCTGGAAAAATGATAGGCGAATTAAAGCGATTTCTGTTTATATTCGGATTAAAAATGAGAAGATTTATATTGAGGAAGATTGGACTGAGGAAGGAATTGCTAATGAATTATTAAGGGAAAATGTACCTAAAGAAGATATTGTTTTAGCTTTCCACGATCCTGAAACTCGCAAGTTAACTGAGTTTGCTGTTGTTTAAATTATAGGATTTTATTTAGTATCAGTTGGTGCGTTACATTTCATCAACTTATGGTTTATTAAATCCGGGAAAAAAGAAAGCTTGGAAAGAAAGTAAAAAGTGAAAAGTAGGGTGCGTTAGCGATCGCGTAACGCACCATCCATAGAGATAATTACTAGGATAGACGGTGCATTATATTTCATTAATGCACCCTACTGAACTGTTTCATCTATCCTAAAGCTTTGCTAATATAATTTTAGGATTTAATCAAACCACCAAGGATTAGGAACAGAATTTACTTTAGTTAAAATCGCTTTTTTCCGCAGAAATCTTTTCATACCATCAGCACCCATTCGGGAATTACCTAAACCAGAAAACTTAAAAGAATTTTTTTCTCCTTCATTTATTAAGGCTGTTAAACCTGCATCATTAATACTAATTCCACCAGCATTTATATGACTAGCAACTGCTAAAGCTTCAGTTTCAGAACCTGCAAATACAGCAGCACTTAAACCATAAATCGTATCATTTGCTAACCTAATTGCTTCTTCGACAGTAGCAAAAGACATAACTGGTTTTATTGGTCCAAAAGTTTCCTCAGTCATTATTTTCATAGTATGATTTACTTGACTTAAAACCGTAGGTAAACACCAGAAACCACCATCTAATTTTTCTACATTTCCTCCACAATGAATAACTGCACCTTTACTCACTGCATCTTGTAAATGTTCGGTAATAATCTCTGCCTGTTGAGCCGAAATAATTGGTCCTATTTCTCCAGATTCAATATTAGGATAATTTAACTTCAGACTTTTGGCTTTTTCAGTAATTTTAGTAATAAATTCTGTAAAAATTGACTCGGCTACATAAATACGTTCAATAGATAAACATGACTGCCCTGCATTAACAACCGAACCCCATAAAAGTGCCGATGTTGCTAACTCTAAATCTGCTGAATCAAGGACTATTGCTGGATCTTTTCCTCCCAATTCTAGACAAGCTGGAATCAACTTTTTTGCTGTTTCCTCAGCAATTTTTTTACCTGTGGCAACACTACCAGTAAAACAAATAAAGTCTACATATTCGATTAAATTTGCACCAGTTTCTCCAGCTCCTTCAATAACAGTAAAAATATCCTGCAAAAATGGAACAGTAGCTATAGTTTCTAACAAAGGTTGAATAAATCTAGGAGTAATTTCACTAGGTTTAACTATAACAGCACAACCAGCAAGTAGAGCCGGAATTGCATCTATTAAAGATAACAATAGGGGGAAATTCCAGGGACTAATAATACCAACTAACTGATAAGAAATTAAATGATTTTGCAGTTGAATAAATGGAATTGTTGTAGTTTTTGTTTCCCCAGTTGCTAAGAGGTCTGGCGCTAAGTTACACCATCTATCTATACTATTAATTACAGAGTCAATTTCTATTCTTGATTCTATGATTCTACCTGTGTCATTTACTAATGCTTTAGTTAACTTTTCTTGGTCAGACAAAATTGATTTTTTCCACTTTTGCATTACCTCAACTCGTTTTTCTATTCCTAACTGTTGCCACTCAATTTGTGCTGTGCGTAAGCTGATACATTTAGCAGCAATTTCTGCTGCTGTTGGAGGAGTAATAAAATAATCTATTTTGCCGGAACGTGGGTTACGCACTTGGATTTGACTAACCATAAAGCGTGCTTCTTTTTTTTGATTTAGTGAATTTTAGGAATTACGAGTATATTATAGCAATCCTATTTTATTCGTGGCAAAAATCTTACTCCTTTTTAGGGAATAGGGAACAGGGAACAGACCGAAGTTTCAAGTTTTTTATCTACTTTTTAATTTATCACGACCTATTTAGGATTGCTATATACCAATTACATCAAACAATCTGACAAAAAAGTGCTTATTAGAAACAGAGTATAGCATTTCAGTTATCAGTTGTAAGCAAGTATCTACTAAATTAGTATGATACTAAGGTTGATAAAAAAACCTTTATCATGTATCAGCAAGTATTTACTAAATTGGTATATACTATAGTATAGTTTAATAACTAATAATTAATAATTACTAATGGATAATTAATCCATAAAAGTTTAAATCCTCTCCTTTTAAATGGATAATTGGTAATTGTTTTTGCGCTCCGCAAAGCTTGAACTTTGTCATACTCCTCATTCATCTCGCGCAGCTTTTTCCTAATGTAATGCTCCGCAAACATATCGGCGACAGCCGAAAACAAAAATAATTATCCATTATCTATTCTTAATTATCAATTGTTAAAGAGGTAATTATCAATTATTCATTATTCATTATTAATTAATGAACTTAGTATGATAGAGTAAAAAAAACTGTCCAAATCAGATAAAATAAATGACTAATTTAGCCCAAGAATTTAGAGAATTTGAATATAATGCGTGGCAACAATCTGTAGACCAATATGATAATTCTTTTGGTTCTCTAACTAATCAAATGATTCCACCACTTTTGAATGCTGTAAACTCCCAATCAGGAACTAAAATACTTGATATTGCTACTGGGCCTGGTTATGTAGCTGCGGGTGCTGCTAAACTTCAATGTCAAGTGATTGGCTTAGATTTTTCTGATGCCATGTTAAAAAAGGCTAAACAACTTAATCCTGACCTAGAATTTATTCAAGGAGAAGCCGAATATTTACCTTTTGAAAATGAAGAATTTGATGCTGTTGTAATGAATTTTGGGATGTTACATTTGGCTGAACCTCAAAAAGCAATTAATGAAGCATTTCGAGTGCTGCGTCATCCAGGAAAATTTGCTTTTACTGTCTGGGATGTAATAGATAAATGTATTGGGATTAAGTTAGTTTATGAAGCAATTCAAGCTTATGGTAATTTAGAAGTAGAGCTTCCTGAAGGACCTCCATTTTTTTATTTTAGTGAAGAACAAAACTGTATTTCAGCGTTACAAAATGCAGGTTTTTCTCATCCTTTGGTAAGTAAATTTTCTTTGACTTGGGAATTAGCAAATGCTGATTTCTTGTTTGATACTTTTTATAAAGGTACGGCAAGAACAGGTGGTTTACTTCGCAATCAAACCGAGGAAAATATTGCAGATATTAGGACTGCTATTCGTCAAACCTCACAACCTTATTTTGATACAAATAAATTGGTTTTACCTATGTCTGCTTTAGTAGCATCAGGAACAAAATTATGACGAATTTGGCAGGATTTTGAGATCAAAATTTGATTGGGTCATTTCAGTTAGCCTCCTGCGGAGGAGCTGCGCTTTTTCGTATAGGGAATGCTCCGCTTTCCATGTCGCGCAGCGTTTTGCTGGCGCACAACTTTCCTGACGGAATGCTCCTAATTACGCACTTCGGCTGTCGCCGACATATAAAGCGGAGCTTTGCGTCAGCAAAACATTTATCAGTGAACCTCAGACCTTAGTCGGAGGCTTGAAATACTGAGTTAAATATTTTTTCATCCCCTATCCAAGGGGAGGTTTTAGACCTCATTTTTTGGTAAATTATTTTATTAATTAGAATGGGAGGCTTCAAGGCGTGAATTGTTGAATGAATAATTAATTGACTATCAACTCTTAATTCTTAATTATTAACTATTAATTATTAATTATTAATTATTGAACCTTACCTTAGAAGAATGATGCTACCAGACTTGCTATTAGACTTCTCCAAAAATGAAAAATCAAATCAATTATTATCCATAAATTATCAATTACTGTTCCCTGTTCCCTGTTCCCTGTTCCCTCTTTTCTGGAGATGTCTATTAGATAATATCTTGTTTCGCCAACTCTTCAATAGTTGCAACTTGAGTTTCAATAAAATGTTTTCGTTCCACAACTCCACTATCCATAGTATTACCAGGATAACCATGAAATTGACTATAACTTTCTGCATAAGCATCCCACCGTTGTCTTGCTAACAAATTTTTCATTCCCACTTGACGGCGATAGTTGCGCAGAGCAGTAATATCAATTTCTGCATAAGCTGCCATACTTTCCCCCTGCCCAGTTTCTGCTAATACTAAACCTCTATAGTCGAGAATTTTGGAACCCCCATCAACCGAAGCTTCAGCAATAGGAGTATTCGCAATACCAGCAGTATTAGCAGACACAACATACATCATATTTTCCACAGCACGAGAAACTTTAGCAGCTTCTTTAGGCGATCGCGCTTGTCCATAAACTTCAGAGGTAGGATGGAGTAAAATTTCTGCCCCCCGCATCGCCAAACATCGCGTCACTTCTGGGAATAAAATTTCATCAGAAGCAACAGCAGCAAGATTACCGATCGCTGTTTTAGCAACAGGAAACACACCCTCTAAACCGTAACAGTCAAGATATTTATCCCAAACATCATGGGGGGTAGGAGCAAACATCGAGTTCAGACGGCGGTAGCGTAATACCATATTGCCAGTGGGGTCAAAAACAAAGCAATTTTGAAAATATAATTCGGGAAAGTTGGGGTCAAGTTCATAAGCATTGCCCGCCAGAAAAATAGCATTTTTTTGGGCAATTTCTCCCAGGCGATCGTAAAGTGGGTCATTCATTTCTAAACAAGCTTTTTCTGCCCAACCTGTCAAAGACTCCGCCATCGGAAAACCTGTGAGGAAATATTCTGGTAAGAGGACCAATTTACAGTTAGGCCCAATAAATGCTTTACTGGGAGCTATTTGTTGGCCGATGCGGTTAATAGTTTGTTCGATGAGCGATCGCGCTTCTGAGCGGTCATTGGCCAGATTTACGGCCTCAGCCTTGACTTGGAGGGCCAAAGCTTGGAAAGGGGGTATTTGATGAATAGCTTCGATCATATTTTGCTAATACCGTTTCACGAAAGTTAAAAGTTGGTAGTCTTGCATATTAATGGTGTGTAGGAATAAGAAATGCCTAGCACAGGAGTAATATCAAATCCACTTGCTTTGGAGAATAAGATTCTAGCATCAGTTTGGTAGGGGTTTGGTCACCAAACCCCTACATTTAATTGCTACTTAATACCAATTTCAAAAAATATTGCTATATTAACTTTTTCTAGTAGGTAGGAAATAGGTTGGTTGGGTAATAGGAGAAAATTAAAATTTTTCCCTTAACAATAAGTAGTTATGGAAAATTAATTACACATACTCTGGATACTCAATAGCCTAATTTTGTAAAAATTACAGGGAAGAAAATTAGTTCAAGAATTTAGAATTTAGAATGCGCGAATTACCTCTCCTTGAAAACGGATAGGATTGACGAACAGGAAAATTTTTATTTATTATCCCCTTTTAAGGGGAGGCTTTAAACCACAATATTTCGGTAATTAATTTTTTCTAGGCACTGAATAACTAATAACTGATAACTGATAACTAATAACTGATAACTGATAACTGATAAAAAGGGGCGCAAAATATTACGCCCCAGCAAAATATATAACTGTAGTTAAAGTGTAAGAACGAAAAATAGTTTACTCAAGATAGCTTAGGAAGCTGAATCTTGCTCTTGATTGATTTGTCGTTCTATAGTCTGAATGGCCGCATTAAGTCCAGCCAATCTAGTTTCTAGGTCATCTCGCATCCACTTGAGGAATTTAAGTTTATTCTCCTGTTGGGCCTTACGAGATTCTGGTTGAAAAAAGTCCCAACCACAGCAGGACTTAGTAAAGAATGGAAACATGGACAATACTCTCAACTCATCCTTACTTAATATTTTGAAACAAAAATTCTGGAATAGTAAAGAATAATCACCTGAATTGAGAAGTTAGAAGTTAGAAGTCAGAGGTTAGATAGGAGGAAGAGCCATCAAATTCCTGATATACAGAAATTAAATTACAGCGCTTTTCAGTTGAGTAAACCACAAAACTACTGTAGGAGTCAGGAGTCAGGAGTCTTAGGGGCGTTTTCCTACGGAACATGTAATACCATTTCTCAAAAAGTTTTCTACATTTGATTAAGCAGGGGAGTAGGGGAGTGGTAGGGACGTTGCATAAGGGCGTCCCTACAGAGAAGTAAAGATAAGAATAATTAACATTAACAAGTGCTAAAATTAGCAAAAATATTAAAATATCGGTGTTAACTACTTAATAACTGAAGTGTTAGCTAAGTATAGCATTACTTTTAGTAATTGGTATAAAACGTTTGCGGAGCATTCCGATAGGAAAGTTGTTCGCTAGCTAATGGCCATTAGCTACGCACAACTTCGTTTTACATGTTCCGCAGGAAAACGCCCGTACAGGAGTCAAAGGCTAGTTTCAAAGTTCTCGCTCCTCAACTTCTGACATCAACAAATATTCCATCATCCTCTCCGGTGCATATCAACTGTGGCCTATCCAGCGTGAAAACTGCTATATTGCTGTGACTAGATTTGAGAAGCGTGAGAATATATATTTTTTTTCCACACTTCCCACAGTCCCCACACTTCCCACAGTCCTCACAGTCCCCACACTCCCCTACTCCCCTACTACCCTACTCCCCTGTTTAACTGCCACCCATCTGCTTTCTTTCTTTTTCGGACAAATATTTATCAGTAAGTTTAGCACCAACGGCAGATTCTCCTTCAAAAACTGACCCAGTAGTGAGTTCTTCAAGACGCTTCTTTACTTTTACTTGTATAATTCCTGATATTGGGACATAACCCACTTCAGAAATTACCTCCTTGTTAGTAACATCTATTTGGTAATCAACAAAAGCTTTAACAAAAGGCATTGTTTCTAGAGAATTTTTATTCACATATAAGAATAATGGACGAGATAGAGGAGTATAAGTACCATTAGCGATCGCCTCCTGACTTGGTTCAATACATTGACCACTTCCATTGTCAATAGCGATTAACTTCAAAATATCCTTATTATTTTCATAGTAGGCAAGACTGAGGAAGCCCAAACTACCCCAGTCAGATTGGATGCCTTGAATAATTATATTATCATCCTCGCTAGCCTTGAAGTCCTTTCGGCTTTTACCTGCTGCTCCAACAACAGCATCAGTGAAGTAATCATAAGTACCAGAGTCAGTGTCAGGGGCATAAAGACGCAGGGGTTCTTCGGGAAAATTATCACGAATTTGCTTCCAGTTGGTAATTTTATCAGCATCATCAGGTTGCCAAACTTTTTTTAATTCTTCTATAGTTAGACAGTCTGACCAGTCATTGTACTGATTGGCAATAATAGAAATAGCATCAAAGGCAATGGGAATTTCCACAAATTCTATTCCGTTTGCCCGACACAGATCGATCTCAGACTTTTTAATGGGACGGGAAGCATTTGATATATCCGTGTCCCCAATACAGAACTTTTTCAGTCCAGAACCAGAACTAGATATGCCTACAATTACCTGAATATCAGGATTATCCTGCATAAAATTTTGAGCCATTGTATCGGAGATGGGAAAAATGGTACTTGAACCATCAACTAGAACATAGCTTCTTATCTCTTCTTCTTCTGGAGTTACTGTAGCTGAGGGAGTCTCAATAGGTTCTGTTTTTTTCTCTCCACCTCCACAGGCAGTTACTAGCAGAAGTAAGGCTAATGTAAAATAATTAAGATACTGGTATCTTAATTTAATTCCCAAGTTCATAGATTTTTTTGATAATGGTGGTTTTGATTGAACAATACAATCTATAATTTTATCACTTACAAATATTGATAAAAAATGAATTTTGTGCTATAATTTACATTAATTTTTAATTTTAGGTAATAACTACTATTGTCATACAACTGCTAAAGATAAGAAATTCTGGTGTTGGTGAACTGAGCTATGAAATCTAGAGGATGTTGCTAAGAAACCGGGTTTGTTCGAGACAGGTGTCAGTATGTATCGGCATCTAATACAAACCCGGTTTCTAGGTTTGTAGAAAAATCATAGCCACGCATCACCAAGGCCGAAATTCTAAATTTACCTAAAAAAATCTAGATGATATTTTCATTAATTGATAATGGATAATTGAAGAATGGATAATGGAGAGTAGATCATAAAAACTCTCTTCTTATATCAATTATCCATTGAACAGGAGAGGGAATAAAGTAGGATTGATTAATTATCCATTATCCATTGGTAAGTGACTCTTAGCTAAGAAAATTAGGAAATATAATTATGATTGCTCAATCTAGTATGTATTCATCACCTCTACAACAAGCTATTGAC
Source organism: Dapis hubbardiae BLCC-M172 (assembly GCF_050016015.1). Taxonomy (NCBI): domain Bacteria; kingdom Bacillati; phylum Cyanobacteriota; class Cyanophyceae; order Oscillatoriales; family Microcoleaceae; genus Dapis; species Dapis hubbardiae. Next base: position 25,756 of record NZ_JBNHEQ010000141.1, on the reverse strand, counting down.
CGTCATCCCTTAACAGTGACTCCAGAAACTCCTCTGGTAAATGTACTAAAACTAATGAGTAAGTTACATAAGAGTTCTGCTTTGCCCAATGTGAATACATCTGAAAATGAGCAGGTCGAGCAATCAATATTATTAAACCAAGAAAAAGCAACAAGTGTTTTAGTAGTAAAAAATATACCTGTTGAGGAAGAACAAAAGCATAATTCAAAACCTTCTTTATTAGGCATATTTACTGCCAGCGATCTTGTCAAATTAATTGCTGCCGATAAACTTAAGAATCTACAAAATTTATCAGAAGATGTGCAGATAGGCGAGGTAATGACATCTAATGTTATTACTCTCAAAGAATCAGACGATGAAGATTTATTTACAGCTTTGTCTTTGTTCCGAAAACATAAAGTTAGTCATCTACCAGTGCTAGATAGTCAAGGTCAAATAGTTGGTGTTGTTACACCAGAAAAAATTCGTCAGGTTCTGCAACCTTCTAACATTCTGAGATTAAAACGAGTAAATGAAGTCAAAAATGATAGTGTTACAGTGACAATCTCAGGAACAGCATCATTGTTGAAAGTAAGTCAATTGATGGCAGAAAATAAAGTGAATAGTGTAATTATTACACAGAAGAAAAAAGTTCAAGGACAAAGTATCGAAAAACCGATTGGTATAATTGCTAATGATGAGATTGCCCAAGCATATTTTCTGGATATAGATTTGGCAAAAATACCTGTAAAAAAGGTAATGAAAACTCAAATTAATTTTCTGCAACCAACTGATTCTCTATGGAATGCTCATAAAAAAATGTTGCAAGCACAAGTGCAAATCTTGATAGTGTGCAGCCAACAAGGAGAGTTACTGGGAACAGTGAATCAGACAAGTTTACTACAAGTATTAGACCCCACAGTAATGTTTGGGTTAGTCAGAGAATTACGAAAAGACGTTAATCAACTACAAGCCGAAAAATTTAATCTGTTACATAATCGAAACACAGAATTAGAAAAAGAAGTTCAGGCACGAACAGCAGAAATACAGGAACAGTTGGAGCGCGATCGCCTCCTGGCAAAAATTGCTCTCAGGATTCATCAATCTCTAAATCTCAATGAAATAATTAATGCAGCAGTTACAGAAGTGCAACAATTTTTGAAAGCAGATCGAGTAGTTTTATTTCAAGTAAAATCCGCAAAAGTCACCAAGATAGTTGCTGAGTCAATAGATCGTAATTGCAATTCTTGGATGGGCGATCGAGCTTCATCTGAATGTTTAATGTCAAAATTAAAAGTAAATAAAAATAAGATTCAGGCAGTTGCAGATATTGAGCAAACAGATTTAGCTATAGAACAAATTACAAGTTTGCAGCAAAAGCAGGTAAAATCTTTCTTGATAGTACCCATTTCTCAAGATAGGCAATTATGGGGAATTATGTGTACCCAAGAATATTCTGGAATTCGAGAGTGGCAACCATCTGAAATTGATTTATTGCAGCAATTAGCAACCAAGTTAGCGATCGCGATCCAACAAGCTCAACTTTATCAACAAGTACAAACCCTCAACACAGACTTAGAAAGACAAGTACAAGAGCGTACTGCTGAATTGGAACAAAAAGTCAAAGAATTACAGCAACTTAATATTCTCAAAGATGATTTTTTAAGCACCGTTTCCCACGAATTGAGAACACCTCTCTCAAATATGAAAATGGCTATTCATCTGCTGAAAGTATTTCCTCTCCCAGAAAAGGGTGAAAGATATTTGAATGTTTTAGATACAGAGTGCAAAAGAGAAATTGAATTAATCACCGATTTATTAGATTTACAGCGCCTAGAAGCAGGTTCTGAATCTATTGCTTTAGATACAATAGACTTAACAACTTGGCTGCCTTCGATTATGGAACCTTTTAAATCGCGGGTAAAAGAAAGGCAACAAATTCTCAAGACTAAATATCCTAAACAACTACCTAAAATCCGTTCTAATAATAATAGTTTGGCCAGGATTTTAGCAGAACTTCTGAATAATGCTTGCAAATATACTGAAGATGGTGGAGAAATCAAATTTTCAATAGAATTTAATCAGAAAAAAAACAACAAAAAAAGCCTCTCAGAAACTCCAACTCCCATCAAATTTATAGTTAGTAATCCATCAAAAATTCCCGAATCCGAGTTACCTAAAATCTTCAATAAATTTTATCGAGTTCCTAATGCCGATCCTTGGAAACAAGGTGGTACAGGTTTAGGTTTAGCTCTAGTCAAAAAATTAGTAGAACAGTTAAATGGCAATTTATTTGTCACTAGCACTAATGGTTGGACAACTTTTACAGTAGAAATGCCTATATGAAGTCAAAAGTCAAAAGTCAAAAGTCAAAAGTAAGAATTTCAGGACTTACGCAGGCGAACCCAGAAACCGGGTTTTTTCCTCAATGTTTATTGTTATAGCGCTACTTGAGTCGGGAATAGGGAATAGGGAATAGTAAACTGTCAAAGGGTTTTCCTAGGTCATGCTGCGCAAACAAGATTTAGAAATGTCAAGAGCCTTAATGCGTAGCGCCTATAGAACCCATTTGGGATCTATTTAAAATTATAGATTGAGACTAGGGGAGTAGGGGAGCGGGGGAGTGGGGGAGATGGGGAGATGGGGTGTATTAGATATCTGCCACTCATTCCATCATCAAATCAATTATTACCCATTTTTTATCAATTCCTTCTCGAATTGAACCTATTTTCTGGAGATACTGTTAGGGCTTCTATAAAAGCAACGATTTATCCTAAAAACCCGGTTTCTTTGCGTACTAAACCCAATTTCTTGTTTGGATGCCTAAGTCTTGATAAATTAACTTCCCCGGCGGGAAGTCCCGCGCTCTCCCGTAGGGGAGCGTCGTATGGGAAAGCCGGGCTAGGGTTTACGGTTTTCCTATAGTCCTAGTTGCTATCACCATTGACAATTATATACACAGCCATTATAATATCTAGCATGATCACACGCAGGGGGAGGACATCACCTCTGTCTAAACAGCGTAAACAGCGGTCAGGGTTTCCCAGACTGAAGAATCCCGCGTTGTCCCGTAAGGGCAACGTCGGGGGTATGTCAATAAATGTAGTAAATAACTGCATAAAAGGTGCGTTCAGACAAACAAATACAACAGCAGAATTCTAACTCCAGGGATTGGTCATGGCCACTATGGCCAATTTTACCCTTATACCCTTATGGTCAACGACGGACATTAAGAAAAGAAATAGTTAAAGATACAATCTGGACTTTTGACCAACTCCAGGGTATCTTCTATGTCACTGTGCCAATTAGGATGACAATAGTCAGAATGATTGGAGGTGGTTTGTTTGTCTATGCCCCAATAGCACCAACACGAGAATGTGTCAGACTTGTCAATGAATTGGTAGAAAAATATGGAGAAGTTCGCTGCATTATTTTACCAACTATTTCTGGCTTAGAACATAAAGTATATGTAGGACCCTTTGCGAGAAAATTTCCCACGGCGGAAGTTTTTGTCACACCCAACCAATGGAGTTTTCCTCTAAATTTACCCCTGAGTTGGTTGGGTTTACCAAGAAACCGTACCTACCTACTCCCGACTAATAGTGCAGATGCACCTTTTGCAGCAGAATTTGACTACGCGACTCTCGGACCCCTTGATATTGGTTTCAGACCTTTTGCAGAAGTAGCATTTTGGCATAGTCCATCCCAAACTTTACTGGCGGTTGATACTGTTTTATCTGTACCTGCTGAACCCCCGGAGATTTTGAATTTAGATCCCTATCCTTTATTATTTCATGCTAAAGATGATGTGTTTGATCTGGTAGAAGATACTCCCACAAATAGACGTATTGGGTGGCAAAAAATATGTTTGTTTGCATTGTATTTTCAGGTGGATGCTTTAGATGTAGTTCCTACAGGGGAAGTTTTGAAGAATGTGGGGAAAGCAGGCGATCGCTCGAAGCGTGCATATTTTGGTTTGTTACCGTGGCGGTGGAAGTCTTACTGGCAGCGTTCTTTTACAGAATTACGACAGGAGGGGCGGTTGTTAGTAGCGCCTATATTGCAAACTCTGATTTTAAATCGCGATCCACAGCAGGTGATGGAGTGGGTTGAAAAGGTGGCAAGTTGGAATTTTCGCCAGATTATTTCCTGTCATTTTGATGCACCTATTCAGACAAGTGGGTATGAGTTTAGGCAAGCGTTTAGTTTTTTAGAAAAGGATAGTGGCGGGTATTTACCAGAGAGAGATTTACAGTTTTTGAGACAATTAGATGAAGGATTGAAGAAAAGAGGGATTTTGCGTTAAAAAAGTTGTAGCATGGAATCAAACTGGGAGTGTGGGGAAATGGGGAGATTGAGAAAGATTTGGAGCTATGTCAAAGATGGAACATTTTTTATACCGAATTAAGCTGATTTGATATTACTACTCTTTACTCCCTACTGCCTACTCCGTAAAACTAAGAAATTTTTTACCTTACCAGGATGGTTCTGTGCTATATAATAGTATACTATAGAAACATTTTCTTAAGGAGATTAACATGGATATTGTTCGTTTAATTTGTGCGATTTTTTTACCACCGCTTGGCGTATTTCTACAAGTAGGTTTTGGCGGTCAATTTTGGTTGAATATTCTTTTGACTTTACTAGGTTATATCCCAGGAATTGTTCATGCTGTTTGGGTTATTGCTAAAAGATAAATAGTTATTATGTATAAGGTGTAATATTCAGGTATTTCTGCTTTATATCATGTTCGTTTGAATACTTATAATTAGGTTAGTAGTTGGGCTTTAGACGAGATACATATTAAATCTAGTAGTATCGTTTAAATAAACGATAGAAACCGGGTTTATATGAAATTTATTACTACACTGACATTTATTTTCCATAAACCCAGTTTATTACCGAATTATTAATAATTAATAATTAATAATTAATAATTAAATAATTATGGTTTAAAGCCTCCCCTTGGATAGGGGAAAAAAGCGGTCGTTAGCGTTAGCGTTAGCGAAGCTCCTCTTTCAGAGGCAGTTCCTCTTTCAGAGGCAGCATGACCTTAGGATGGGATGGCGTTTAGCTTACGCAAAACTTCGTTAACGCGGAGCGACTTGAATTGCGTTTTCGGCGCTTGAGCCGACATGAAAGGCTGCGCGACATGAAACGCGGCTCTGCACTCTTCGGGAGACCTCGCCATATCCAATCTCCCCTTGAGAAGAAATAATATTTCCTTATCTTCAATTCCGTAGCGGTTTTAACCAGAGGTAATTATCAATTATCAATTAATGAAAGCAGTTTTCATATCAATAAACCACATCGTCATTACCAAAACCCTGTAGGGAATTTGTATGCAACTTCCCTACTTTTTGGTCTATCTTGCAGGAAAAGCACTGTAATACCAAATCCGGTTATTAAAAGTACCTTTTTCAAAATCCTCTCTAACATCCCCCCATCTCCCCATCTCCCCATCTCCACAAAAGGGTACTCTATAAACCGGATTTAGTATAAGATCCCGCAAAAATTCCTCTATTGAGAAATCACCGTATCTTCCCGAAATGCCAGGTTCTGAATACGCTCATCAGAGGCAGGATTTCCGTCCGCTTGCTGAAAAGCCATGTCTGCTGTAGGAAAAACTTGATGGAAGTATTCTGCCAGTGAATCCTGCTCAGTACCGAAAGGAGCAAAGTCGGCAACCCCATCGAAAGGTTCTGCAATAGCCTCATCCCTCACCCCATTTTTGTTGAGGTCTTCTTCGGGTTCAAAATCCCCGTCTCCATCGCTATCCGGTTCGCCCAAGAGATCGACACGATTAAACAAAACCGGATCGGCACTCAAAAAACTGGGGTAAGGATAGCTGTCGCCACCATCAGCGAGATAGTTAACGGTAATTGCCCGGAAAGTGCGACTGGGATCTCCAACAACTTCGCCATCTTGAGCAACCACATCAGATTCGCCATCGCCCAAAACGACTAAAGAGATTACCCGATCGCCAGCAGGACGTTCGTAATCGAAGCTAAACTTCAGACCGCCTACTTGGGGGAATTGACCGGGCGTTGCACCGGGAGCCGTCCCTGAAACCCCATGTTCAATAGTCTGTAAGAGTTGTTCTGCTGTTAGGGTAATCAGGGTGAGTCCGTTGTTGAAGCGGAGAGAGTTGTTGATGTCCAGTTCTGAAACTTGTCCTTCTGTTTTACCTGCCTCCGGATTTGCTTCTGGGGGCAACAGTTCAAAGTCATTGGGGTTGGTGCTACCACTAGCAGCGTTAATGATGCCGATGTTAGAACGGATGCTGCCCCCATTTTTCAAAGCAATCCGTGTTGTGGGGTCTATCGTTTTGGCATAAGCCAGGTCTGCATCGGAGGTCAGATTGCCCAGGTTGGTTTCTTCGGTGCGGACAAATGAGCGATCGCCCCGGAGGAAAACTGTTGTATTACCAAAAACGTTACCATCCTGACTTGCGATAACCCCATTGAGAGCATCAGTAATAGCAACAATTTCTGGATCTGGAGTACCACCAATAGCTGCAACCCCTTCTTCGTCAGTAGCGTAAGCTCCGCTGACACTTGAATCGATGCTTTCGGGGACGAGGATACCATCGCCATCGAAGTCTACCACCAGACGAGCGACATAAGTGTAGTTGGCTTTGGTGTTGACTACGGCAATTGGGTTTCCGTCGGCATCGGTTTTGAGGATGGGATAGGGACCAGCACTGGTATCTCCAGCGCGGAGGCGGTCTGTTTCATCAGAGAGCAACGTATGGGAACCGCCCGCAACGATGATATCCACATTTCGCAGGCGAGGAGCAAGTTCGTCGCGCTCAATATTCAACTGTTGCATGTGGGCTAAAAGAATTACTTTGTTGATGCCTGTTGCCGTCAGCTCGTCTACAGCATTCTGAATGTCAGCAGCCAAGGCGTCGTAGTCATTCTCATTTGCTGGGAGTACGGTAACGTCGCCGGAGGAAGCTATCACTGGCAATAAAGGTGTGGTTGCACCAACGATACCGATCTTTTCGTCGCCAAGGGCAGCGATCGCTGTCCCTGCTAATTGTCCGGCTGAAAGCGTGCTAATCTCTTGTCCGTTTTCCGTCACCTTGTCCGCCAAGTCTGCATCTGTACCGAAATTTAAGTTCGCGCTCAGATAAGGAAATAACGCCCCACGGTATTCGCCGGAAGGTTGAATGATATTGCTAACTTCTTTCGTGCCCAGATCGAAATCGTGGTTGCCAAAAGTGGAGGCTTGGACGCCCAGTTGGTTGTGGATTTCGATATTGGCGTGGCCGATGCCAGCTTTGCCCACGGGGGTGTCGCTCAGGCTTGGGTCGCCACCTGCAAACAGAAACGGACTGGGGATGTAGTTATCCCCAGAGGAAAGGAAAAGGGTATTGGGGTAGTCATCTTTGAGCGCATTAAGCACAGCAGAAAAACGGGGCGCGTCCTCCAAGGCTTCCAGGCCAGCTTCAAAGTCTGAGGCGTGGAGTAGTTGTAGGCTAAAGGTTGTAGCAGCAGGTTCGGATTTGTTAAACCAACCAAAGCCTTTGAATAGGTCGGATAGGCTCCATGCTGTCGCCGGAGGGACAGCGACACTCAAAAAGAAAGCGGTGGCGATCGTAACAGCCACTACCTTATTCCACAAATGCTTCCAAATACGATTCAAAATCATTGAGAAAAACCTCTAAATAAGAACATGAACTCTGGAAATATCGTCCAGAGGTTTAGTTTTTTGGCGATGGCCTCTAGTTAGGAAGCGATCGGCTCCGCTGGTGCCGGAGGCGATCGCTCACTTTCTGGACTAATCTAAAGTTTTTGTTTGTAGAATTGCTCTAGCCCGAGCTATAGAAATTGCTAGAGCAATTCTACGAAGTTTAATTATAACTATTTAAAGCTTAACGCACCAGAAGTTCCTTAAGCCTCATTTTTGACAAAAAATAATGCGGTACGGGGACCGATTTCAATCCCACCGCGATTAGGAGAACCCCATTTGTTAATGTACTTTTGACCGTCATCACCGTAGTCTACACACATTTCAAAGTCGTATTGTAGCTCGTTGTAACAACCTACTCCTAAACCTGGCATTTTGGCTGCTGTAACATCAAATGTTTCGCCAGCTTTATTAATAATGGCTAAACCTTTGTCTCCACGCTCAACAAATAGTAAATTCGGACTATCTGCACTGTCAGCAATTTCCTTACCATTGCGATAATATTGTGGTTCTGCTATCATTTCTTCGTGAAATTTTGTGCCAGCAACAATTGTAGGTTCAAAAGCATCAAAAGTTAAAATCAAGGGGGTTCCTTCTTTTCTCCCTAAAACGTAAGCTGTTGCTAAAACTAAATCGTCCTTGTCAAATTTCCAATTATCAAACTGTCTTGGTGCCCAGGTATCATGGTTCCGAGCAAATGTGACAGCATCATCACCTGGTAATGCACGTTGACTATCTGCTGGATTAACTAAAGAACGTAAGTCTCCTCCATAACTAAAAGCATCTTTCAAGGTATTAACCAGTTGAAAATCTGTTACTTTGGGAAACACTGGAATATATTTCATGCTTTCGTCATAGTTGCGCCCAATAGCTTCACCATAGTAAAACTTATCTTCAGGGATAACTTCGACGATCTTCTCTAAATCTTCAACAGAAATATGTTTGACAGCATCAAAGCGGAAACCGTCAATTCCCATATCCATCAGTTTTTGCATATACTCATGCTGTTGCTGTTGCACATAAGGTAAGTCTGTCCTCAAATCTGGCAATCCTTCCTGATCATTAGGACTGCATAACCAATTATTTTCAACTTCGTAGGGATTATTATAGTCGCCGATACATTTTGCCTCGCGGAAATATTCCTTTTTTGGGTAGAGCGGATATGCTTCAGGGAAAGGTGCAACATCTTTATAGAAACGATAATTAGCCATGTGATTAAATACCACATCAGCAATAACTTTAATTCCCCGTTCGTGAGCAGCGTCAATCAAATCCTTTAAATCTTGCTCCGAACCTAGATTTCCCTCTAGAACGTAATCAAATGGCTGATACTGAAAGTACCAATATTTGTCTGAAGTGCAGGCATCATCTTCCCGTCCTGGTGTTTGATTGGGAGGGGAAATTTGAATATAGTTATATCCTGCTGCTTCAACTTCAGGCAGTTTTGCTGTGACGTTGGCAAAACATTCGTCGAAAGCATGGTAGATAACATCTGCTTTGGCAGGAGCAGCATTGGAGGTTAGTCCAATAATTACTGCTAGGAAGCAGGTACAAAACAAGGTAACAAGAGAACTGAAAGCCAAAGGTTTTTTTGTACTCATAACGTTTGATTCGTTTTTCTACTTTTGATTAAGTGAAGCCACAAGTAGTCCAAATTTAAGGTGGAGAACAATTTCGTCTCCAGCATCAAAACTTAACTTTGATTACGATTAAGAATCACACTTTTTGTTACGACGGCGTTTCCAGAGTCGCTTCAACGCCTTGCGAGACTGACGCCCAATACCAGAGAGAAGATTGTCTGAGGTGGAACCACCAGCATCTTCTTCATCGGAAGCACATACAAGAGGTTTAATATTCGAGAAGTCAGAGTAAGGCAACGGACAATTTCCGGCATCATCCTTGGGTTCGGGAACTGTGCCTGCTTCAATGGCATCCCGCGCCACCAATACCAACCGAATCAGTTCATCCATCACTTCCGGGGTAATGTTGACATTCATCGGATAGGCTTTTACAGCATAAATGAAACCAGGTTCTATTTCATCATTGTCATAATCTGTTGGCCGGAAACCACTGGTATAGCTAATGTAAGGTGCATAACCTCCCTCGTGCAACTGACCGTCGCGATGCCACTGCCACAGCATATCGGCTATATTTTTCTGCAATTCATTATTGGCTTCCAGTTCTTCCTTAGCTGCCGGATCGTTCAGTTCTTTTTCGTATTGAGCTTTAGCATCCACTCCCTTTTTGTAAACCCGGAACAGAGTCACGAAACCTGAATCTGCTGTGTTGACACAGACCACGCTTTGCTCGTTAGCAATAACCTCATGGCGCAGGTAATGTTGGATTTCCAAAATGCCTCCCAGAACTGAGCGGAATCCTTCATAACCCATGTATTTCAGAGTTGCCCAAGCTGCCATTGAATAGGAACCGGAGCGGGAAACTTCCAGGGTGTAGAGACCGGGGTTGTAGCAAGTACGCGCCTGAAGATAAGCCGAACCAGGACGACTTAGAAGTTCTTGGAATTTATGCAAACTGCGAACCATAACCACGCTACAATTATAGGTTGACCAACCAGTTTTGTGGAAATCACAGCCAATAGCATCAGCGTGGACAACTTTGCTAATCGCGTTATAGTTTTTCTGAATCTGCGCCAAAACTGCTGGTGCAAAGCCCAAGGGATTCTCTGCAAAGTCATATCCTTTGAACATCAGCCAAGACCAGCCAATCACCGCATCAGCATAAATTAGGGGTCGTCCTACTCCGTCAGGATGTTTTTCTAGGGGATATAGTTCATCTACCAATTCCCTTACTTTGTCAATGGGGTCTACCGCAAAAGCATCTGTTGTACCCATTGTGCAGACAATAGCAGCGATAGGTGTACCTGAGGAATGGAGGACTCGCACTACTTCTTCTAGGTGGTCAAAATCCATCGCATTCGTCACGTCATCGGTGTCGATTTCGATGTAGTTCTCCATGCCAAGACCTGTCCAGTCCGTGGAGTTCTGTTTGCAGTAGTGACCCTGTTGAGACACCAACACCTTGGCATCGGTGCGAATGCCATTACAACGGGAATTCATGCCCAAACAACTCGTCAGGGCGTATTTGATGCCATAAAAATAGCAACCAGAACCGCCAAAAGTGAACAGACCGCCCGCTTCATCCGTCGGCCAACCAATCAGATCGGCCAATATTGCAGAGGTCTCCATTTCAGTCTTTTCTACATCCCACGCATATTCCCCCTCAATAATATTGGGACTGAAAACCTGAGTCATCATGGCAGCAATAATCGCAGCAGTATTGGCGGGAGGAATAACGTTAGGCATTACCAGGGGATGATTCCAGTTGGGCATTCCTCGAAATAGTTCTGCTGCCTCCTCAAGCACATCTTCCACCGAAGCCATGTTTTCCCCCAGACGCGCTTCAGTCACTCTACCATAATGGGGACCAGTCGGATCGTTTCCTAGATAGCCCGGTGTACCTGTAGGGGAGGTAGACTGGGGTGGCTTGAGTCGGTCAAGATAACGAATAGCTTGGTGAACCATATCTGCAAAGGGGTCTGAGGCTCCTGTGGAATAGTAAGTAGGGAAAGCGCTGCGCATCTCGGCGCGTAAATTAGCCCAACGGGGTGCATCGGGTTGGGTACTACCATCTTTATTCCAAAACGCAGAAAATTTGGAAACCATTATTTGACTCCTAATATTGTGAAGGATTGAAATCGAAAATCTATGCTAGAGCAATCCTGATATGAATCGAATCAATTCATATTGATTAATATATAGTGAATTGTTTCGCTAAAATGATTCTTTAGAAAAATTTTAGTTTTGTACTTTTGCCAAAAATCTATTCCACTATTTTAGCTGTGTCACGTCAGCGCCAGTAGGGTGGGTTTCGGTAGTTGCCGACATGAAAAGCGTCAGCGTAACCCACCTATTAGAAAGATTGTTGTTGGGTTTTGACCTTGGAAATGTTCCGCAAACGTCCCATGCTGCGCAACGCTAACGCGAACAACCCAACCTACATCTACTTTATTGACACGACAATAGGGTAGGTTAGCGTTAGCGTAACCCACCTATTAGAATTGTTGTACTGGACTGATATAGGTTAGTGCCCTGCGACAGATAGTTAAAAGTCTGTAAAAGGATTGTAGCTGTCTAATATAAAATCCGGTTGAAAAGTAGTCATTGCGACGATAGGAAGCAATCTCATGGATGAGGCGAGATTGCTATCCGTTCCGGAATGCTCCGCAAATCTTCCACTCCGTTCCACTCGCAATGACTTGGGTATATTAATTATCCGGATTTTATCTAACGCACCCTACTGGACTATCCAAGCTAAATCGTTTAATTATTAATTATTCATTATTAATTCTTAATTATTTACTTAGCCCAAATTTTTGATCAGGCGAAAACCAATGTGAGTGGTTCCCGTATCCGGTGACTGAGACTCCCGTGCAGCCGGACGGTATCGACTGCAATAATTTTTAGCACAGAGGTGAGAACCACCTTTAATGACGTGTACCGCACCCTCGGCAGGTTTTTTGGGGTCAAAACTTTCGGCTTGGCTGGGACCTTCTGGGTTAACGCTATGAGCCATATTCTTTCGTTCTACCTGATACCAGTCGGCTGTCCATTCCCAAACGTTACCCGTCATGTCATACAAACCGTAACCATTTGCCTTGAACGAACCAACAGGAGCAGTTCCCAAGTAGCCATCCGCTTTGGTATTGAGAAAGGGAAAAATTCCTTGCCAGGTGTTCGCTTTTTTGGCAGAATATTCTTGACCCCAGGTGTAGGTAGAATCTTTTAAACCACCTCTGGCGGCGTATTCCCATTGAGCTTCAGTGGGAAGTTGTTTTCCTGCCCACTTGGCGTAGGCTAAGGCGTCTTCGTAGGCAATATGAACAACGGGATGTTTTTCTTTCCCTTTAATATTACTATCCAGACCGTAGGGATGTTGCCAGTTTGCGCCCACAACCCAATGCCACCAACTCAGATAAGCGACTTGTTGAATCCCTTCTGCGGGAGGTTCAAAAACAAGGGAACCAGGCGATCGCTGTTCATCAGGTAAGTCAGGAAATTGTTCTTTTGATAGAGGACGTTCGGCAATGGTAACGTAACCTGTATCTTCAACAAATTTGGTAAATTCGGCGTTGGTAATTTCGTGGGAATCAATGCAAAATGAACTGATACTAACATCTTCAACAGGTAATTCTTCGATAAATTCTGGTTTATCGGACCCCATTTTGAAATCTCCTCCGGGAATGAGAACCATATTTGAGGGACAAGTTGAAGAGGGTACGGCAAATGCACTCGGACTAAAAAGAGTAATGGCAAGAATAAAAGCACTGAGAACAATTAGGAATTTTTGAATATAATTTTGAGAATTATTCATCATTTGAGTCGCAGAATTATTTCGCTGAGGTAGAGAATAGCTTTGAGCAGAGAAACTTCATTGATTTGAGGTGATACTAAATGTCGATAACCATCTCTCCGTGCTGGAGAGACGAGAGACAACTTTTACCTTTGGAAAACGTAGAACTTATTGGATGTATCAACCCCTAGAGACTTAAACCCGACTTCAGTAAATGAATTAATCATTTCTATTTCATCGAAGACTACCAATTTTACAGATTGACGTGAAAGTATTTTTTCCTCATTGGAAAATGTATACCACTTTGTCATATAGTCACCTGAATGGTTGATTGATTGAGAGTAAGTAATATCTTCTGATATTGCTTTTGAATAGTTCTTGTGTTCTCCCTGAATTGAAATAATTAGTAATCCATTGTCTTCTAAGAGATTGTAAAGTTTACGCAGTAGGCTAAGATGATCTGACTTATCATCGCAGTAACTATATAATCGATACTCTTGATTATCTTGGTGTGAAATACAGATAGCACCACCACTAGAAATGATAGATTGGAAAGACTCATTTTCTGGATAATCTCTAATGTCTAAATTTAATAACTTGACATTGTAATCTGACAACCTACGCCGAGCTTTGACAAGCATTTCTTCAGAAAAGTCTACTCCTGTGATATCGTAGGAGTAGACTTTCAGCATTTGTTCAGTAAGTAAACCAGTTCCGACACCCACATCTAGGATTTTTGTTCTGCTTCCTAAGATAAGTGCCAGTGAGTTAACAAAGGCTTGATAATCGTAATAACCTGCTTCCATCAATAAATCATAGAATTGAGCAAGTTCTATGTACTCATTCTGCTTTCTAATAGTATTTGAAGAAGCTTGATTCATAGTTGACATATTTTTGTTAGTCCTAGTTTGTAAGGTTTATTCTTCTGAGTAATTAGGGTGAGCATTGCTCACCCAATTGGGTCACTTAATCCGCACTAGCTGTACTTTTTCTTTTCTTTCCTTTCCTTTCTACTAAACTGACCCAAACTTACCCATGAATGATTGCATGAGCTTTGTAGGAGCGAATGGCTATTCGCCCCTACTTCCTGTCTTGCTAACGCAAAGCTACGCTAACACAGAAGACCACTGACCACAGTCTGTGTACGGACGTTTGGCAACGTCCCTTCTTCTCCACAGGCTTAAAATCGCTTGAAACTCAAGCTACTTATTCAGATAGTTTTCTAAATTGACAGCAACATTAAAGTCTCTGTCAGCTTGAAATCCAAAGCTCGCTATTTGCTTGAATAACGTTTCTCAACCTGCTGAATGATTGAGTCCCAAAATTCTTGATTCCCCACTTTGGTTTCAGGTTCCTCGGGTTCCTCGGGTTCCAGCAACTTAACTGTCAGTTTATTCAAGGTGCCAGTGAAGGGGAAGGGAACTTCATCGGCGTAATCCAGCGAAACAGGAGAACCCAAATCTGTCCCAACATCAAAGCTCTCACTAGCGGTAAAAGCAGCAGGCACCGTGCGCTTAACCTTTGTACTAGCAACTTTAGTTCCATCAACCTTAATCACCACATTGGCTGGAGCAAGAGGTTCCAGGCTAGTGAAGGTAGTTTTCACTTTAATGGTGTGATAACCGGCTGGGATCTTTTCTTCGGATTCAGCTTTGTACCGATCCAACAACATCATGTTGTACTCGTACTTGAGCTTTCCGTCCTCCATAAACAAGGTCAAACCGCCACTCGCACCACCGAGAGCATAGAGTACACCGGAATCGTTATCGTTTAGATCAACATCGATCGTCACCAAGTTGCTTTGACGCCCCAGACCTGGTGCGGTAAACTCAGGCATCCGAGTCGTGGTGGTATCAAACGTCCAACTCGTGTAAGGAGTTCCGATCCGATCTTCAGGATGGATGCGAGTCCAGAGACCGCCGCCAATGGGAAAGACCTTATTTTCTTCTGCTTCTTGCAAGAACAGTTGCTTCATCATCTCCAGAATCTCTGGCTGTTTGGCTGCAAGATTTTTCTTTTGTGTGAAGTCCTTCGTCAAGTCGTATAATTCCCACTCATCTTTACGAGAATCCCAGGCTTCTAAATCTTCACTGTCGCCGGTAGTCCAAGGAGTCAGAGGACCAAACGTGCAGGCATACCAGCCATCGAAATAGATACCACGACTGCCGTTATTCTCAAAATACTGGATCTCCTTTTCACCTGGTGCATCAGGATCGTTAAAGGTATAGGCCATGCTAGTGCCATCAAGTGGTTCCTGGATAAAACCATAGAACTCTTCCGGTGGGGTAATATCCAGAATGTCGTAAATGGTCGGCGCAATGTCGTTGACGTGATGGAACTGCGAACGGGCGGTGGAGTCAGGGGTAATCTTAGCGGGCCAAGAAACCACTAGGGGATTGCGAGTCCCACCGAAGTGAGAGGCAATCAGCTTGGTAAAGCGGAACGGTGCATCGCCAGCCCAAGCCCAAGCTGCATTATACATATTGTCGGTTTTAGCACTCCCCAGGGCAGAGAGACCAGACGGATCTTCTGGAGTGCCAAAATCACGACTGAGGGCATCGAGTTGCTCTTCTACAGTATTGGGAATCTGGTTCTGGGCTAGCAGTTCGCTGATACTGCCCTTTTGACCTTCGGCACTGGCACCGTTGTCTCCCCAAATGTAAAAGATTAGGGTGTTGTCTCGAATGCCTTCGGCTTCCAGTTCGTCAACGATCTTGCCTGCTTGGGTATCCACATCTTCTACAAAGGCGGCGTAAAGCTCCATCAAGCGGATTTGGAACTCTTTTTGCTCTTCTGGAATTTCATCCCAAGAGTCCATACCTTCAGGTCGAGGGGTATCGACGTCAAACTTTGATAATTGGGGAAGCCAGTCTAAATTTTTCTGGCGCTTAAATGTGCGCTTACGCAAGGCATCCCAGCCATCGTCAAACTTACCCTTATATTCATCGGCTAACTCGCTGAAGATGTGATGGGGACCGTGGGCAGCACCAGGAGCCCAGTAGAGAAAGAAGGGCTTGTCGGGAGTATACGCTTGGCGTTGGCGCAGCCAGCTAACAGCCTGATTTGCCAAATCTTCACTCAAGTGATAAGGCTGTGTTTCCTCTTTGTCGAAGTAGTGGGGGGGTTCGATCGCGGTTGTATTTTCAAACAGCCGTGGCTCATACTGGGAGGTTTCTCCAGCGACAAAGCCGTAGAAATAGTCAAAGCCATGTCCGGTTGGCCAGCGATCGAATGGTCCCATAGTGGTTGTTTCATTCGCTGGTGTGTTGTGCCATTTACCAAAGGCTGCGGTATTGTAACCATATTCCCGCAATACTTCCGGCAGTGTAGCCGTAGTCTTGGGAATGATGCCCAAATAACCATCCCAATCTGTTGCTCGTTCTGCAATGGTGCCGGAGTGGACTCGGTGGTGATTGCGCCCGGTCAAAAGGGCAGCACGAGTGGGAGAACAGATGGAAGTGGTATGGAAGGTGTTGTAGGCAATTCCGTCATCCCACAAGCGTTGAATGGTGGGGGCATGAATCTCACCACCAAAGGCTTCAGCTTGCCCAAATCCCACATCATCCAGGAGAATAACTAAGATATTGGGGGCATCGTCGGGTAAATAGTTCGGTTCTTCCCGTCGGATCATAGGCGTGGACTCTTGTAGAGTCTCATTGGCGGTACTAGCGGAAGGCACAGGAGGAAAGGGTAGGGAAGTGCCATCAGCAGTTTGGGCTAATACAGGGGGAGCAATGGTCCCCAATAGGAGAGAGGTGGTCATCGCAAAAACCACGACGCCTCTCAAAATTCGGTGCAAAAGACCGTTGAAAAACATAGATAAAACCTCATAAAAGGGGTTAACACAATCTCAGGCCACATCCCAAAACACAATCTGGGTAGCCTTGGGATGGGCTGTAGAGTCCCGATCGCTCGATTGGAACCCTACAGCCTTGGCTGAATTAGAAACGCAATAGTTCATTAACCAATGGTTTGTCAAAGGGCTAAGAAAATCTCGCAAGTTCTGTCGGGTGCGTTAGGCGAAGCCATAACGCACCAAACGATCGGCAATCACAGAACAACCAAGTTATTAGTCACCGCTGCCAAGGTTAATTTGATTCGTGATTTCTTCAATGAGAGGATCGAGACTCGTACTAAAAGGAGGCTGACTAGGCGGATACTCCTCAAAGCTTTTCAGATACTGTTGCACCAGTGCTTGGGCTGGCAACAGAAAATACTGATGACGAGAATACCAGTCTCGATAGTTGTTGGAATCGGTGTCTGCTCGCTCATAAGGGTCACGGCGAAGATTGAATATCTTAGGCAGACGTAAGTTCACAAAAGGTTCCCACCAGACATCGTAATAATGGGACCGTTGTTCCTTGTAAACAATCTTCCAATCGCCAATCCGAACTCCTGGCAGTTGACCCTCATCATTAAAGTAAATGAAGCCGGGTCGCCGTCCCTGTTTATTCTCTGGATCTAGGAGGTAGGGCAGTTGGTTGTACCCATCTAGGAAGGTGTGGCAACGATTTGTGGCTATATCCTGGGGACAGTCCCGCAAAAGTTTAATCTTGTAATTATCCTCGCCGGCCGCTGCCATCAGGGTAGGTACCCAATCCAGGTGAGAGAAAATCTCGTGGGAGACAGTTCCAGCAGGAATATGTCCCGGCCAGCGAACCATAGCGGCAACTCGATAGCCCGCTTCCCAGTTGGTGTTTTTCTCGCCACGGAAGGGACTTAGACCTCCATCGGGCCATTGGTTATAGTGGGGGCCGTTATCGGTGGTATAAATGACAATCGTGTTATCAGCAATACCCAAGGTATCGAGCAAGTTCAACAACTCACCCACATGGCCGTCGTGTTCCAACATCCCATCAGCATAGAACCCTTGACCACTGATGCCTTCCACTTCATCGCTGATGTGAGTATAGAAGTGCATCCGGGTAGAGTTAAACCAGGTGAAGAAGGGTTCATTGTTAGTGGCAGCGTTGGTGATGAACTCTTTGGCACGATTGAGGAATTCGCGATCGACCGTCTTCATCCGTTCAATGTTCAGTGGGCCAGTATCTTTGCAAGACTGATAGCCCAATTCGCCGAAGCGGGCTTTTTCTATTTTCTTGAGGGGTCCATCAGGCAACGGCACTCCATTGGCGTCGAGAATCGGCTCTGTGGAATAAGCTTCCGACGCTTGGCAGTCAAGAACACCCCGTGGTCCCAATAACGTCGCAAACTTGCCATCAGGGCCACCGGGATAGTCTGGGTTTTCGGGTTCTTCCTCTGCATTAAGGTGGTAGAGATTACCAAAAAACTCATCAAACCCGTGAACGGTGGGTAAGTATTTGTTGCCATCGCCCAGGTGGTTTTTACCATATTGAGCCGTGACATAGCCCAAATCCCCTAACATTTCTGCCAGGGTGGGGTCTTCGTCCTGGAGGCCAAAGGGTGCCCCCGCAAACCCGACCTTGAGCAAACCTGTCCGTAAACCACTTTGTCCGGTGATAAATGCCGCCCTACCCGCAGTACAGCTTTGTTCCGCGTAGTAGTCGGTAAACAGCACGCCTTCGTTGGCAATACGATCAATATTAGGGGTGTCGTAACCCACAATGCCTTTTTCATAGGCACTAATATTTGTCCAACCAATGTCATCACCCATGATGACGAGGATGTTGGGTTTTTCTGTAACGGCAAAAGCCGGGCTTATGGGGAACCAAGGTAATATCCCTGACACCATAAGCAATAGGGACATCACTATAGCGATGCCCATTTTCATGGAACGAATCACAAAAATAATCTCCTTAAATTAATTTTTAAGTAGGTAGGCGTAAATAAACGTCACTATGTAACAAAATGTTAAAGTAGTTGGAACCCTTGAGATTGCTATCCGTTCCGGAATGCTCCGCAAACCTTCCGCTCCGCGACTGTCGCAATGACGTACTTGTAATTTTTTTCACTTAACCTACTTAGCTTCAAAAACTTATTTCACAGTTAAAGGAATCAAAAGCCAGCTATCAGCTTTGAGCATTTTCTGGCGCTTGAGTAACCTTTAGTTAGTTAAACACCCTTGTATTGATATCGAATTTAGGATGGGTCATACCCACTCCGTAGTACAACGGAGTAATCCGAAGACTTGAAGATTAGTTTAGTAGTAATCTAGATGTTTGAATAACCAAAAATTCCAACTTTTTAAATAATATAAATTTATAAATTAATTCAAAAAAAAAAATAAGTTTTACTTATGATTTATTCGATTGTTTTCTTGCAGTAAAAAGGAGTTTGTTGATGGATATAAACAAGAGTAAAATTACCCAAACTAAAGACGATCCTAGGACAAGCAATCTGAAGATTGTCTCCAAATTCTTTACAGATGTAGATGGTTTAAAAGAGTTTGTTGCCTATCGACGGTACGAAATAATACAACTCACTCCTGGTTCTCTTCAAGCTAGTTTTTTCTCAATTCAGGTTGGTGATATATATTTCACATATATTCATGCGAATCAAGGGACTCAAGCTTTTGGTGAGAAATTGAAAGAATACTGCAATTTTTCCATAATCTGGTCTGAGAATAAAGGGGAAGTTCATGCCTTGCGTCACCCGATCGAGTCTCAAAGGACTCTTTTTGCTTTTAATGGAAAGGAAACTGACTTCGTATCCTCTCAAGGTGGAGCGATGACAGAGGTTTGTATCCCTTTGAAAACTTTTCATACTTATGCACAGAAACTACAACGCCACGATCTAGACGATAATTTTCTGAGTAAAAATCATGTGAATTTGCTCCCAACTGGGATGAAAGAAATTAAAGATTATCTGAAACAACTATTTTGGTTAGCACGATACAAACCAAATTGGTTACAAAAACCTCATATTGAGAAACTCGTTGCTGATGATTTCGTTCCTTTGGTAATTAGTCAGATTCCCATTCAGCGGAATTCCAAGGGTTTCCTCAAACCTTCTCGAAGAGAAAAATTGATTGCTCAAGCAGGGAAAAAAATGTTAGCGCACTTAGAAAAACCGCTAACTTTAAAACAGCTAGCTGAAGATTTAGAGTCTAGCACTTCTGCCTTATCCTATGGTTTTCAGGATTTATTTGGCATGAGTCCGATGCGCTATCTCAAAGTGCGACGACTCAATGCAGTACGACAACACCTGAAAGCAAGCGCTCCAGAAAGTTGTGTTATAGCTTCCCTCGCCAATCAATTTGGGTTCTACCATCGAAGTCATTTTACTAAAGATTACAAAGCCATGTTTGGGGAGTTACCTTCAGAGACGTTGTTCAATAATTGATAATGGATAATTGATAATTACCTCTCCCTAAAACGGATAGGATTGAATAAAAGGAAATTTTTTTTTGTTTCTCCTATGGGGAGAGGCTTTATACCTTGATTTTTCGGTAAAGAAGACATAGGAGGCGATCGCTAATATTATCTACTAGATATAGCAATCCTAAATAGGTTGTAATATAGAATCCGGTTTAACAATTGTCATTGCGACGATAGGAAGCAATCTCATTGATTTGGGAGATTGCTATCCGTTCCGGAATGCTGCGCAAACCTTCCACTCTGTTCCAGTAGCAATGACGTAGGCTATAGTAATTATCCGGATTTGATATAAGGAACTAGAGTCCCGATCGTGAATTTGATAATTTTGTGCAGTCTAACTTAACGAAGTCAGAAGTCAACCCACCCCCACCCCTCCCAGGAGGGGAAGTAGGGGCGAATGGCCATTCGCCCCTACAGAAGTTATTTTTGTCACGGGGATTAGAGTAACTCTCCAAAAACATTGGCGGGGTTTTAGACCCAATTTTTTTGATAAAATTGCTATTATAATAAATTGGCCAATTATTAACTAAAATGGGCTACCGTGCATGAACCGAGAAGCATTAGTAGTAGGCATCAATCACTATCCTTTACTCAGAGATGGCTCTGGCCACCCCCGACACCTAATTAAACCAGCAGCAGATGCAGAAGCGATCGCTCAATTATTAGAGACTTCTGGCAATTTTAATATGCAGCGCTTTCCAGAAGTTAAAATGGAGGGTTATGGGCAAGTAGATCCTTATCCCAAGACTAAAAATAGTTCTATAAATCTTTTAAAAGAAGCTATTTCTAAATTATTTAATCCCACAAATAATATCCCTGAAACTGCTTTATTATTTTTTGTAGGAAATAGTTTATTAGATGAAGAAGGGGGGGTACAAGAAGGATTTTTAGGCACTAGCGATACTAACCCTGAAAAGGGAAAATGGGGAATTTCGCTACATTGGTTAAGTCAATTATTACAAAAATCTCCGGTTAAACAACAAATAATCTGGTTAGATTGTTACTATCAGGAAAAAGAAATTGATTTCTTACAAACGGCTCTGAGTAATTTAGAATCAACCGATAATGATAGATGTTTTATTTTTGTTTCTCAACCGGCAGAAGCAACTACAATACAAACAAATTCAGAACATAGTTTTCTCACAAATTATTTATTAGAAGCATTAGATCCAGAAAATAATCCTAATGGTTGGGTGACAAATTATAGTTTAATAGACTATCTCAATCAAAAGTTAAATCTTTCAATTCAGCCTCCAGTATTTCATAATTCTGGAAATGAAATTATCTTGACTGGGGAAAAAGAAAGTACAGAAAATACCGATTTAACAGCGGGAGTTTGCCCTTATAAAGGATTAGCTCCATTTGAATTTAATGATAAAGACTTCAAATATTTTTATGGTAGAAAAACTTTAGTAAATCTACTTTTAGAAAAAGTTCGCTCTCGGAATTTCTTAGCAGTAGTTGGAGCCAGTGGAATTGGTAAATCAAGTATTGTCAAAGCCGGATTATTATATCAACTGAAATTAGGGCAAAGATTATCAGGTAGTAATACTTGGCCGATATTAATTATTAAACCAGGAGAACATCCTTTAAAAAATTTAGCAGCAGCATTTGTAGATTATCAATTACAGACATTATTAACTCTTGCAACAGAAGCAACTACTACTACAGAATTATCATCAACTTCTGGCCAGGAAGAACAACAAATAAAGCGATCGCCCAAATTATCAATTTCTCCACCGCCTCCACCACCTACACACAAAATCAAACGAACCCGTAGAAAATCATCTGCAACACCACCGCCAACAAGTAAAAATTCTGGCAATGAAAACCTAGAGCAAGGAAGAGAAAAGACTAACATAGAGCGCGTCATTCATTCCCCCATAGAAATTGAAGAATTAATTAATCAAGGTGCTAGTGGGTTTAGACAAGTGCTGCAAAATACTCAAGCATCTCGAATAGTTATGGTAGTAGATCAGTTTGAGGAAGTTTTTACCCTGTGTTCAGACAAAATAGAAAGACAGCAATTTTTTGAATGTTTGATGGGAGCAATAGATAGAAGTTACCAAGCTAACTCTAACGCTACTGGGTTGCTATTAATTATTACTATGGGAGCCGAATTTTTAGGTAAATGCTTTGAACAGGAATATTCTGGTTTAGCTAGACAAATTCAATCCCATTTAGTCACAGTAACGCCGATGACTAGACTAGAATTGGAACAAGCGATCGCCGAACCAGCAAAACAAGTAGGGATAGAAATAGAACCAGAATTAGTTGAACAAATGATTATTGATACGGAAAATTATGGTAGTTTACCACTCTTACAATATACTTTAACAGAACTATGGCGACAGCGCCGAACAGATCAGTTTAGTCTGACTCAATATATTAATTTAGGTGGAGTCAAAGGTTGTCTAGAAAAACAAGCTTATGCAATTTATCACTCTTTTAATGCTAGAGAGCGTCAGGTAGCAAAGCAGATATTTCTCAAACTTGTGCAAATTAATGAAGAGACAGTAAGCTGCAAACAAGTATTGAAAACAGATTTAATTACACCTCAACAATCATTAGCAGTTGTCAGTAAGGTGCTGAAAAAATTAGTCAAAGCCAGATTAATATTAATTACTAAATTCACAAATTATCAAAATAGTAATCAAACAGTAACAGTAGTAGAATTAGCTCATAAGACAATTATTAATAATTGGTATCAGTTAAATTTTTGGGTAGAGTCAAACAGGGAAGCAATTAAACAAAAACCAGGCATGGAAGCGGATGCTCAACGATGGCTGAAAAAAGATAAATCAGATAAATACTTGCTAAATGGGCGTAAGTTAACTTTAGCTGAAAATTTATTAGAGAGTGATACTGAGAGTGCTTTTGTGTCTGTATTAGCCAAAGAATTTCTCGAAAAAAGTATTAACCGCAAACGTTTTCAAAACAATTTTCGCATCAGAAGTATAGTAGGATTAATTATAGTATTAGGTTGTTTAAGTGGGTTTTCCTTAATTAGTTGGCGACTGGCAGAAAAAGATAAATTAAATGCCGAACTTAATGCCTTGAGTTTGTCAGCAGAAAATCAGTTTACTGCTAATCAACGTTTTGATGCTTTACTTACTGCTATTAAAGCTGGCAAAAAATTACACGATGCTTCAAAAGTGGCAGCAGATGTAAGAATGGGAGTTTTGATAGCGCTGCAAAAAACTGTTTATGGCGTGAGCAAGCGCCGAACTATAGCAGAACATACACAACCTATTAATAGCATCAGTTTGAGCAAAGATGGAGAAATTATTGCTTCTGCTAGTGATGATAGTACAATCAAACTATGGACTAACTACGGTGAAGAAATTGCTACTTTGAGCGGACATCAGGGAGCAGTTTACAGTGTGAGTTTCAGCAATAATGGTAAAGTATTAGCTTCTGGTAGTCAAGATGGTAGCATTAAACTCTGGAGTCGGGATGGTAAACTCTTGAGGACAATTAAAGGACACCGGGGAGCAGTTAATAGTGTCAATTTTAGTCCGGATGACAAGACTATTGTTTCTGGTGGTGTTGATGGCACGATTAAATTGTGGAATATTCAGGGAAAGCAACTTGTTTCTATTAAAGCTAATCAAGATAAAATTTATAGCGTTAGTTATGGTAAAGTATTAGCATCTGCGGGTGAAGACAAAACCGTGAAGTTATGGAATGCTCAAGGAAAACAATTAGCTATTCTCAAAGGTCACAAAGAGAGAGTGTTGAGCGTTAGTGTGAGTCCGGATGGTAAAAATATTGCTACTGCTAGTTGGGATAATACTGTTAAAGTATGGGGTATGGATGGCAAAGAAATAGGTACTTTGAAGGGGCATAAAAGTCCGGTTGTCAGCGTTAATTTTAGTGTGGATGGTAAGACTATTGCTTCAGGAAGTTCTGATGGAGAGATTAAACTATGGACTAATTACGGTCGAGAAATAGCAACTCTCAAAGGTCATGGCACCTGGGTTAGTAGTCTCAGTTTTAGTAATGATGGCAAGACTATTGCTTCTGCTAGTGCTGACAATACAATTAAACTTTGGAGTCTGCAAGAACAAAAGCTGCCTACTCTTAGAGGACATACCAGTTATATCACAGCTATCAGTTTGAGCAAAGATAGTGAGAAGATAGCTACTGGTAGTTATGATAATACTGTGAAAATTTGGAGTCGGGAAGGGGAGGAGTTAGCAACTCTCAAAGGACATCAGCGCGGTATTTCTAGTTTGAGTTTTAGTCCTGATGGTGAAACTGTAGCTTCTGCAAGTGCTGATGGAACAGGTATTGTTTGGAATTTAGCTGGTTTAGGAAATGCGACTCTCACCGGACATCAGGATCAGATTTATAGTATTAGTTATAGTCCTGATGGTAAGATGTTGGCTACTGCTAGCTTGGATAAGACGATTAAATTATGGAATCTTCGCGGTCAACAACTGCTGACTATTCCAGGGGGTATTGATGACCTCAGAACAGTGACATTTCGTCCTGATGGTCAGGCTATCGCTGCTGCTGGTTTTGGTGGTGAGAGTCAGGTAGTTTTGAAAATATGGAATCTGGAGGGTAAGGAATTACAAAAGATTGAGGGGTTGTGTAGTGTGGTGAGAAAGATTAGTTTTAGTGCAGATGGGAAGATTATCGCTGCCACTTGTTCTGATAATACGGTGAAGTTATTAACTCCTAAAGGTGAAGTAGTGGGAATTATCAGAGGTCATCAGGGAGCGGTGAATAGTCTGAGCTTTACTCTTGACGGCAAAATAATTGCGACTGGTAGCGATGACGGTACGGTGAAAATTTGGAATCTTGATGGGAAAGAGTTGGTGAGTTTAGCAGCTATTCGGGAAGGGGTGATGGATGTTAGTTTTAGTCCAGATGGTAAAATGCTTGGTGCTGTTGGTAGGGATAGGGTGGGGATGTTGTGGAATTTTGATTTAGAGAATTTGTTGGGGCGGGGTTGTGATGTTGTTCACGATTATTTGCAGAGTAGTTCTGATGTTAAAGAAGGCGATCGGGGTATTTGTGAAGGGTTTTAGTCAGTTATCAGTTATCAGTTATCAGTACCGACAACTGAAGTTGAAGGTGATATCAAATCCCGTAGTATGGGTAGAATTCAAGACCGTAGGGGTTTGGTCTCCAAATCCAACAAACTAGGAGTTTTTGCCAATACTAATGATAGAACCTTATTCTCCAAAGCAAGCGGATTTGATATTATACAGCATTTGTAGGGGCGAATGGCATTCGCCCCACTAAATATAGCGGTTCTGCGTAAGTCCTGAAAAATTGTTACAGGAGGTAATCAATATCATGTTATCCCTCGCACAAAACCTCGTCGAGCTAGGTGATGATTTGGAATTTATCGGGACTTTAGCAAATTTCAAGCCCAAACAAATCCCAAACTCTCTTTATGA